>NZ_WBRZ01000016.1:0-42771 GCF_008923895.1 Pseudomonas sp. GXM4 | reverse complement strand
GAGCGTCACGTGCTGCATTCCCACGAAGAGCGTGGGAACGATCAATGCCCCTTTTGCTCGCGAAGGGGCCGGCAAAAGCACCGCACATCTGTCATGAACGCCACTTGTCTGCGACATGACGTCGTTTCATATGTCATCCAAAAGCGGTTGGGTTAGAATGCCCCCCTTTTCTGCCCCCGATCCTTGAGGACCGCCATGTTCAGCCGTGATTTGACTATTGCCAAGTACGACGCCGACCTTTTTGCCGCCATGGAGCAAGAAGCTCAGCGTCAGGAAGAACACATTGAGCTGATCGCTTCGGAAAACTACACCAGCCCAGCGGTGATGGAAGCTCAAGGCTCGGTCCTGACCAACAAGTACGCCGAAGGCTATCCGGGCAAGCGTTACTACGGTGGTTGCGAATACGTGGACGTGGTTGAACAACTGGCCATCGACCGCGCCAAGGAACTGTTCGGCGCCGATTACGCCAACGTTCAGCCGCACGCCGGTTCCCAGGCCAACGCCGCTGTTTACCTGGCTCTGCTGCAAGGTGGCGACACCATTCTGGGCATGAGCCTGGCCCATGGTGGTCACCTGACCCACGGCGCCAGCGTTTCCTCCTCGGGCAAGCTGTACAACGCCGTTCAATACGGTATCGATGCCAACGGCCTGATCGACTACGACGAAGTCGAGCGCCTGGCGGTCGAGCACAAGCCGAAAATGATCGTTGCCGGTTTCTCGGCCTACTCGCAGATCCTCGACTTCCCGCGCTTCCGCGAAATCGCTGACAAGGTCGGCGCCTACCTGTTCGTCGACATGGCTCACGTCGCCGGTCTGGTTGCCGCTGGTGTGTATCCGAACCCGGTGCCGTTCGCCGACGTCGTGACCACCACCACCCACAAGACCCTGCGCGGTCCACGTGGCGGTCTGATCCTGGCCCGTGCCAACGCCGAAATCGAGAAGAAGCTCAACTCCGCAGTATTCCCGGGCGCCCAGGGTGGCCCGCTGGAGCACGTGATCGCGGCCAAGGCGATCTGCTTCAAGGAAGCGCTGCAGCCTGAGTTCAAGGCTTACCAGCAACAAGTGGTGAAGAACGCCAAGGCCATGGCCGAAGTGTTCATCGCACGCGGTTTCGACGTGGTATCGGGCGGTACTGAAAACCACCTGTTCCTGCTGTCGCTGATCAAGCAGGACATCTCCGGTAAAGACGCCGACGCCGCTCTGGGCAAAGCGTTCATCACCGTGAACAAGAACTCCGTGCCTAACGATCCACGCTCGCCGTTCGTCACCTCCGGACTGCGCTTCGGTACTCCGGCTGTGACCACTCGCGGTTTCAAAGAGGCCGAGTGCAAAGAGCTGGCTGGCTGGATCTGCGACATCCTGGCTGACCTGAACAACGAAGCGGTGATCGACGCCGTTCGCGAGAAAGTCAAAGCCATCTGCAAGAAACTGCCGGTGTACGGCGCTTGATGCCTCGTTAATCCGCAATAAAAAACCGGTCACGATGGCCGGTTTTTTATTGCCATGAATTCAATAAAAAAATACCACCCGAATAAAGCAGCAACCTGCTAATCCCGTCCAGCAGGATTGTTCATCTCTTCGTTAAAACCAAACTCTTGCAACACACATGCAAACCGCCAGAAATGAAAACCGCTTAGTCTGAAACCCGACTTGATAAATGGATTTCATCATGACGAGCAATATCGAAAAATCTTTCATCGCAACACTGAGAATGTTCGACCACAGGGTTGGCTTTCTTGAACAGCTGTACGGCAAACCGGCGATGGCTACCATCAATCTGTTCAGCGGCGGTTTCTATACCGGACGCCCGCAAACACGGGATCAGTCCCACCTGCTCGGCATCCGGAGCAACGAGCAGAGCGGCCGGATAAAACCGCTGAAGCTGCATTTCGGTCATACCCCTGACGGCTACATCCTCACCGTGAAAAACCAGGGCAACTACTTCAATCAGGTAATCAGCAATCACTGGCTGGACACCGTCGAGGCCGTCAAGCCAGACACTGACAACTTGACCAAGTTTATTCTTGTCGACCGTAGCGGCACCGCTATAACGCTGGACAACTTAACGGGCGTACATACAGCTGTTTCTCTCAAACTGAAAAATCATGCCTATTTGGGCGGTATAAAAATCACAAGTCTGCCTTACGTCTATCTGGGCAAAACCGAAGAACGTTCAAAGATCACTTTCATCCTGAGCATCGTCGAAAGACATGTACCAGACATCAAAACGTGACTCACGCCCGCCCAGGAAAAAGGCATAGCCGCCGATTTTTTTCTCAAATGCTCAAGACCGGGCCATCCAGACAACTGGTAAGACCGGTCATGCCAATTTTCTAATTTTCCCTTGCGATCCGGGAAAACCTGCGCCTAGACTGCGCCTGCACTGGACATACCGGTAAGACCACAATAATTAAGTCCTGAATCCGCTGCGCCACGCGTACGGCAGCCAGGACACCGACCCAGGATTCCTCCCATGCTCAGATGGTGCTCGCGCTCAATCTTCCTTCAAGTGGTTCTCGGACTGATGCTCGGCATCGTCTGCGGGCTGACCCTTCCTGAATACTCCGCCCAGCTGAAACCGCTCGGCGATGGCTTCATCAAACTGATCAAGATGCTCATTGGCCTGATCGTGTTCTGCGTGGTGGTCAGCGGCATCAGCGGCGCGGGCGATCTGAAGAAGGTCGGGCGCATCGGCCTCAAGTCGGTGATCTATTTCGAAGTGCTGACCACCATCGCTCTGGTGATCGGTCTGGTGTTCGCCTTCAGCACCGGCATTGGCAGCGGCGCGAACATTCATCTGGAGCAGCTCTCCAGCGCCGACATGGGCGACCTCGCCGAGCGCAGCCAGCACATGCACACCACCACGCAATTTCTGATGGACCTGATCCCGACCTCGGTGATCGGCGCCTTCGCTGACAACAATATTCTGCAAGTGCTGCTGTTTTCGGTGCTGTTCGGCAGTGCACTGAATCTGGTCGGCGAAGCCGCTTCCGGGATTTCGCGGCTGATCAACGAACTCAGCCACGTGATCTTCCGCATCATGGGCATGATCGTCCGTCTGGCGCCGATCGGCGTGTTCGGTGCCATCGCCTTCACCACCAGCAAATACGGCCTGGATTCGTTGCAGCACCTGGGCAGTCTGGTCGGCCTGTTCTACCTGACCTGCGTCGCCTTCGTCGCGCTGATCCTCGGTCTGGTGATGCGCGTTTCCGGCCTGCGCATGTGGCCGCTGCTCAAGTACCTGCGGGAAGAACTGCTGATCGTCATGGGCACCGCCTCTTCCGACGCCGTGCTGCCACAGATCATGCGCAAGCTCGAACACCTCGGCATCGGCAGCTCGACGGTCGGTCTGGTGATTCCGACCGGGTACTCGTTCAACCTCGACGGTTTCTCGATCTACCTGACCCTGGCCATCGTGTTCATCGCCAACGCCACCGGCACGCCACTGGCGATGACCGACTTGCTGACCATTCTGCTGGTGTCGCTGATCACCTCCAAAGGCGCCCACGGCATTCCCGGTTCGGCGCTGGTGATTCTCGCCGCGACGCTGACGGCGATCCCGGCGATTCCCGTGGTCGGTCTGGTGCTGGTGTTGGCCGTGGACTGGTTCATGGGCATCGGCCGCGCGCTGACCAATCTGATCGGCAACTGCGTCGCCACCGTGGCCATCGCCCGCTGGGAAAAGGACATCGATGTACAGCGCGCGAACAAGGTGCTCAGCGGTGAGCAGGGCTATAACTTTCAACCGCGAAAAACCGTCGCTCAGGCGGCGGCCAAAGAATTCTGAATGAGTGCCGTGCCTGCCAATATGCAGGCACGGCGCAGGGAGCCAATACGTGATTACAACTTCAACCGTCGTCAATTCAGTGGTGGAAAAACTCCGCGCCGCGTTGGCTCGAGGGCAATGGCGCTCCGGCGACATGCTGCCGGGCCAGCGTGAACTGGCCGAACAGCTGGGCATCAGCCGGCCGAGCCTGCGCGAAGCGGTGATCGTCCTCGAAACACTCGGCCTGGTGCGCTCGATGCCGGGCAAAGGCGTAGTCGTCCTCGACGCACAACCCAGCGACAGCCAGAGCCAGAGCCACGACAGCGCAGTCGCCGGCGCCAGCCTGGAAGATGTGCTGCAACTGCGCTACACCCTTGAGCCGTTCATCGTCGGGCTGGTCGCGCAATCGATCAGCAGCAAGGAAGTCGGCCAATTGCGCCTGACCCTGATGGACATGCGCGAAGCCCTTGAGGCCGGTGACAGCGAAGCCGGGGTCAGCGCCTACATCGCCTTCCATGAGGAACTGTTCACGCTGACCTCGAACCCGATTTTCCAGAGCGTGGTACAGCAGACCAGCAACGCCCTCAAGCAAAGCGCTGAAGTGTTGCGCAATTCCCCGGAACATCTGGCCGAACGTCTGGAAGAAAACGAAGCCGTAGTCCGCGCGATCCGCAGCAAGAACAGCGCTCAGGCCAGCGCCGAAATGCGTCGGCACATTCTGCGCGAAGGCCAGCGCATGGGCGTTGAGCTGAATATTCCGGACGACAACTTGCCCACCTGATTTGCCAGGAGAACGGCCATGAACAGTTTTGCTTCAGCCTCGCATGCGCATTCGACCGCCCTGTCCGTCTCTCGCCTGGGCACGCCGACGAAAGATCTGTATCCGCGACTGTTCGACGCGATTCTCGAGCAGCGTATCGATGAAGACAGCCGGTTCACCGAGCACAGTCTGCAAGCGATGTTCGGCGCCGGCCGCGCCGATGTACGACGGGTGCTGACGCAGTTGTCACATGAGCAGATCGTGGTGTTGCGCGCCAATCATCGACCACGAGTGGCCGCGCCTGATCGGGAGCTGATCCGGCAGACCTTGCATGCGCGACGGCTGGCTGAGAACACCTTGGTGCGGTTGGCCTGTCAGCGTCCGCAGCCAGACGATTTGAAATGCTTGCGCACGTTGATAGAGCGCGAGAAGCGTGCCATCGAGCAGGCTCGGCGCGGGGCGGCGATTCGGTTGTCGGGGGAGTTTCATCTGCAGTTGGCACGGATGGCGGGAAATCTGCCGCTGGCGCATTTTCTGCGCAGTCTGGTGCCGTTGACGTCGCTGGCGATTGCGCGGAGTCAGGCTTCGACGCGAAGCTGTTGCGTATGGCAGGAGCATTTGGCGCTGGTTGAGGTTGTGGAGCGAGGTGATGTTTCCAAAGCCGGGAGGCTGATAAATCGGCATCTGGATCATCTTGAGCAGACACTGCTGGGCACAACCTTTCAACATTGTGTTGTGCGTTAAATCGTCATCGCGGGCTTGCCCGCGATGGCGTCAGCGCTGACACCGAAAAATCATCAGTCAGAAGCAACCCTGGCAAACCCCGCCCGAATTTTCTCTTCCGGCAAATCATCGGCAATAAACACGATCACACTCTCGCGCGCCTCGCCCTCGGCCCATTCGGTGTCCCAGTCGAAACCATAGAGTTTCAGCACACCCTGAAATACCAACCGCCGATCTTCGCCGGCAATGTTCAGCACGCCTTTGTAGCGCAGCAATTGCTTGCCGTGCTCTTCCAGCAGTTCGTTCATGAACTCGCTGAGCTGATCGATATCCAGCGCCTGATCGGTGCGCAGCACCAGACTGGAGATGCGATCGATCGACGGCGCCTTGCTCACCGGACGCAGGCTCAGACCGCCGCCCAGGTCAGCATTGAGGTTGAAACCACGTACATCCAGCAATTCAGCCAGATCGATATTGCCATGCTCGACCACACGGATCGGCGCGCGGCGGTTGATTCGCGTAAGGCGTTCGCTCAGCGCGGTGAACGTCGCCTCATCGACCAGATCGGTCTTGCTCACCAGCAAGCGATCGGCGAAACCGATCTGCGCCTGGGCAATGGTCTGGGTCAGGTGCACGTCGGCGTGAGCGGCGTCGACCAAGGTGATGATGCCGTCGAGCAGATAACGCTCGCGCAGCTCTTCATCGATGAAAAAGGTCTGCGCCACCGGCGCCGGATCGGCGAGACCGGTGCACTCGATCACCAGACGGTCGAAGGCGATCTCGCCACTGTCCAGGCGCTCAAGCAGCAAGTACAGCGCCTTGGTCAGATCGGTGTGAATGGTGCAGCAGACGCAGCCGTTGGCCAGGGTCATGACTTGCACCGGCTCGTCACCCAACAGCTGGGTATCGATGCCGGCGTCGCTGAATTCGTTTTCGATCACGGCGATTTTCAGGCCGTGCTCGGCTTTCAATAAATGACGCAGCAAGGTGGTCTTGCCGGCGCCGAGGAAACCGCTGAGAACCGTTACCGGAATGGGAGAAGACAAAACCCGATCTCCTGAAAAGAACACAAAAACAAATGTGGGAGCGAGCCTGCTCGCGAAAGCGGTGTGTCAGTCAAATCATTCATCAACTGACACTCCGTATTCGCGAGCAGGCTCGCTCCCACAGGGGATTACCTCAACCGCAGGCTGTCAGCTCAACAGCACTTCGGCCCACCCTTGCCACCGTAACGGGCTTCCTGACGTTCGCGAAAGAACATCTCGTAGCTCATCACCGGTTTGTCCGGGTGTTTGGTTTGCATATGCTCGACGTAGGTGTCGTAGTCGGGCATGCCGACCATCAGGCGCGCGGCCTGACCGAGGTATTTACCGAGGCGACTCAGGTCATTGAACATGCTGCAATCCTCTGGTTACGCATCCGGCAGGGCCTGGAATGGCGATTCTTTATCCGTACGCTCTTTCTTGCCCCAGGCGGCGATGCCGACCTTGAGCGCATAGAACAGGATGCTGAACACCACGAACAGGAACAGCGCGGTGAGTGTGGCGTTGGTGTAGGCGTTGAAGATCACGTGCTGCATCTGCTCGACGCTCTTCGCCGGCGCCAGCACCTGACCGTTGGCCAGCGCATCGCTGTACTTCTTGGCCAGGGACAGGAAGCCGATCGCCGGGTTGGCGTCGAACAGCTTGATGAAACCAGCAGTGGTAGTGCAGATCAACAGCCAAGTGGCCGGCAACAGGGTGACCCAGATGTAGCGCTGGCGCTTCATCTTGATCAGGACCACGGTGCCGAGCATCAGCGCGATACCGGCGAGCATCTGGTTGGAGATGCCGAACAATGGCCACAGAGTGTTGATGCCGCCCAGTGGATCGATCACACCCTGATACAGCAACCAGCCCCACATCGCCACACAACCGGCGGTGGCGATCAGGTTGGCACCCCACGACTCGGTGCGTTTGAGCGCCGGTACGAAGGAGCCGAGCAGGTCCTGCAGCATGAAGCGCCCGGCACGGGTACCGGCGTCGACAGCGGTGAGGATGAACAGCGCTTCGAACAGGATCGCGAAGTGGTACCAGAACGCCATGGTGTTTTCACCCGGCAGGACACTGTGCAGGATCTGCGCAATACCGACCGCCAGGGTCGGCGCACCACCGGCGCGAGCCAGAATGGTGGTTTCGCCGATGTCATGGGCAACCGCTTGCAGCGCTTCCGGTGTGATCGCAAAGCCCCAGCTCGTGACAACCTGCGCCACCGAAGCGACGTCACTGCCGACGACTGCGGCCGGGCTGTTCATGGCGAAGTACACGCCCGGCTCGATCACCGAAGCGGCAACCATGGCCATGATCGCCACGAACGATTCCATCAGCATGCCGCCGTAACCGATGTAGCGGGCGTTGGTTTCGTTATCCAAAAGCTTCGGCGTGGTGCCCGACGAAATCAGTGCGTGGAAACCCGATACCGCGCCGCAAGCGATGGTGATGAACAGGAACGGGAACAGACCGCCCTTCCACACCGGCCCGGTGCCGTCGACGAACTGGGTCAACGCCGGCATTTTTAGCTCGGGCATGGTGATCAGGATGCCGATCGCCAGAGCGACGATGGTGCCGATCTTGAGGAAGGTCGACAGGTAGTCACGTGGCGCCAGAATCAGCCAGACCGGCAGCGATGCAGCGACGAAACCATAGCCGACCAGCATCCAGGTAATCTGCACACCGGTGAAGGTAAAGGCTTTGGCCCATACCGGATCGGCAGCGATCTGCCCGCCCAGCCAGATCGAACCGAGCAGCAGCAACACACCGACCACGGAGATTTCGCCAATGCGGCCCGGGCGGATGTAGCGCATGTAGATGCCCATGAACATCGCGATCGGGATAGTCGCCATCACGGTGAAGATGCCCCACGGGCTCTCGGCCAGGGCCTTGACCACGATCAGCGCCAGCACCGCGAGGATGATGATCATGATCAGGAAGCAGCCGAACAGTGCAATGGTTCCGGGAATCCGGCCCATTTCTTCACGCACCATATCTCCCAGAGAACGGCCGTTGCGTCGGGTCGACATGAACAGGACCATGAAGTCCTGCACCGCGCCCGCCAGCACCACACCGGCAATCAGCCAGAGTGTGCCGGGCAGATACCCCATCTGCGCCGCCAGCACCGGACCGACCAGTGGCCCCGCGCCAGCGATGGCCGCGAAGTGGTGACCGAAAAGAATGTGTTTGTTGGTCGGCACATAGTCCAGACCATCGTTGTTGAGCACGGCGGGGGTGGCCCGACGCGGATCCAGTTGCATCACGTTGTTGGCGATGAACAGACTGTAGTAACGGTACGCAACCAGATAAATGGCCACGGCAGCGACCACAATCCACAAGGCGTTGATCGCCTCGCCGCGGCGCAATGCCACTACGCCAAGGGCGCACGCTCCTACGATTGCCAGCACGAGCCAGGGTAAGTGGCGCAGCAGGCTATTATTATTTTTCATTTTATTATTCCAGCCAGGGTGGACAAGAAAGACAGCCACCCCGAGTTTAGCGCTTACGGCGCCAAAGGCCATACCCCGACATAGGTCTAGACGCTTGAGCGATTGGCTGGCGCCCGCATTCGCGGTCTATAGTCAGCGAACCTTCATGAGGATTGCGCCATGAGCGAGCACCCCGCCAATCGACGTCGTTTCAAACGTATTGCGTTCGATGCCAGAACCGAGCTGAAACAGGGCGAGTACATCTGGCCGGTCAAGTTGATCGACCTGTCGCTCAAGGGCCTGCTGATCGAGCGACCGGAGCCGTGGCTCGGGGATAAAGAGCAGGACTTCTTCGTCGACATTCATCTGAGCGAAGACGTCGATATCGAGATGGACGTGCATCTGGCCCATGAGGAAAACGGCCACTTGGGGTTCATCTGCCGGCACATCAGCCTGGAATCGATCCAGCGCCTGCGCCGCTTGATCGAACTGAATCTGGCGGATGAGGCCGAGCTGGAGCGCGAACTGGGTGCCCTGATCGAAATCTAGGCCCCCCAATCCCGATTCGGAATGCCCTGTGGTGAGGGGGATCTATGTGGTGAGAGGATTTATGGGGTGAGAGGATTCATGTGGCGAGGGGATTTATCCCCGTTGGGCTGCGCAGCAGACCCGTTTTTTCAGGGCCGCTACGCGCCCCAACGGGGATAAATCCCCTCACCACAGAGGTTCGGCGTTCACTCAAACAGTGCGTCAAGTGCTTGTTCAAGGCGGCTCACGGCGATGATCTGCAAGCCGGGAGGCGATTCCTTCGGAGCATTACCCTTCGGCACGATCGCGCGTTTGAAGCCGTGCTTGGCCGCTTCTTTCAGCCGCTCCTGCCCGCTAGGCACCGGGCGCACCTCGCCAGACAGGCCGACTTCGCCGAACACCAGCAGATCATGGGGCAGCGGCCGGTTGCGCAAACTCGACATCACCGCCGCCATCAACGCCAGATCCGACGCCGTCTCCAGCACCTTCACGCCACCCACCACGTTGAGGAACACGTCCTGATCGTGGGTCGGAATCCCGCCATGACGGTGCAGCACCGCGAGCAACATCGCCAATCGGTTCTGATCCAGCCCCAGCGTCACCCGACGCGGGTTGGCCAGATGGCTGTCATCGACCAGCGCCTGCACTTCGACCAGCATCGGTCGGGTGCCTTCCCACGTCGCCATGACCACACTGCCCGGGACTTCTTCCTGAGCGCGGGTAAGAAAAATCGCCGATGGGTTGGAGACTTCTTTCAGGCCCTTGTCGGTCATGCCGAACACGCCCAACTCGTTGACCGCGCCGAAACGGTTTTTCACCGCCCGCAGCAGACGCAGACGACCATCGGATTCACCTTCGAAATACAGCACCGTATCGACCATGTGTTCCAGAACACGCGGACCGGCCAGCGCACCTTCTTTAGTGACGTGGCCGACGAGGAAGATCGCCGTGCCGCTCTGCTTGGCGTAACGCACCAGCAGCGCCGCACTTTCGCGCACCTGCGACACGCCGCCCGGGGCCGATTGCAGTTGCTCGGTGAAGATGGTCTGGATCGAGTCGATCACCATCACCTTGGGCTTTTCCTGGCGGGCGGTAGCAATGATGGTTTCGATGCAGGTTTCGGTCATCACCCGCAGTTGATCCTGCGGCAGGCCGAGACGGCGAGCGCGCATCGCCACTTGCTGCTGGGATTCCTCACCGGTGACGTACAGCGCTGGCATGCTCTTGGCCAGATTGCACAGGGTCTGGAGCAGGATTGTCGACTTGCCGATCCCCGGATCACCGCCAATCAGCACCACCGAGCCATCGACCAGCCCGCCGCCGAGCACGCGGTCGAGCTCACCGGACGCGGTGGAAAAACGTGGAATCTCTTCGATGCTGACTTCCGCGAGCGTCTTGATCTGTGCCTGCTGGCCAGCCCAACCGGTGCGCCCGGTGGGCGCCGTGGCGCCGCCGCTTTCGATCATGGTTTCGGTCAGGGTGTTCCAGGCACCGCACTCACCGCACTGCCCGGCCCACTTGGGAAAGGTTGCGCCGCACTCGGTGCAGCCGTACATGCGCTTGGCCTTGGCCATCAGAACCCCCGGAACAAAAGACGCGATGATAACGCAGCCACCGCCGATCAGCGCGGCGCAGCGGTACGGATTTCGCCGCTGGCCAGACGCGCGGCACTGTTGCCCAGCGGATCCTCGGCGTTGAGGTCGGCGCCCTTGGCTTTCAACGCATCAAGCAATTCCAGACGCTTGAACAGCCCGGCGTACATCGCCGCTGTCTGTCCGGCGCCGTTACGTTGGTCGGGGCTGCAATCGGTGGCCATCAGGCGCCGGGCGATCTGCAACTCGCCTTTGAAAATCGCGCCCATCAGCGCCGTGTTGCCGCGTTGATCCTGAGCACAGGCGTCCGCGCCCGCTGCCAACAGTCGCTCAACCGCCGGCGCCTGACCGTGGTAGGCGGCCAGAATCAGCGCGGTGTAACCCTTGCTGTCGCGGGTATCGAGGGAATAGCCGGACTCGATAAAGGTCTCGAGCATCGGCACGTCGCCACGGCGGGCGGCGTCGAAGTAGTAATCCTGCAACTGCGCCTTGATTGCCTCGGGGCTTTGCTCGACCGGTGACGCCCACGCGCTGAACGACAGGCACCCGGCCAGGCATAAAAGAAAAATACGCATCGAGCACTCTCCTTGAACGCACGCGAGGCAAGACAGACCCTCGCGTGCGCCGCATCGCTATCAGTCAGTCAGTTTGGCCGCCAGTGCTTTCACACGGCTGAGGTCGCCCTTGGCCACTTCGGTCACACCGCTGCCGTACTCAGGGTCGGCCTTGTACAGGAAGGACAGGATGATGTGCTTGCTCTCATCATCGGTGGTGGCCAGCGAGCCGCCGAAGCTGTCGATCAGGTCGCGGCGTTCCTGCTTGCTGTACGAGCGATACAGATCACCGGCCTGCTTGAAGTTCTGCTCACGCTGAATCTTCGCCTGCTGCGTGCTGCCCGCCAGCGCCGACTGGCTGTAACGCGCCGCTGGCGTTTCTTCACGCGGTTGCAGGCGGCTTGGCTGGTAGTTGACGCCGGACTGGCTGGCGCCAAAACTCATCGCGCCATCCTGATTGCCATTGTTCACTGCGGTTTTCGGAGCGTTGATCGGCAATTGCAAAGCGTTGGCGCCGAGGCGATACATCTGCGTATCGGCATAAGAGAAGACTCGGCCCTGCAATAAACGATCTTCCGAAGGTTCGATACCCGGAACTACGTTGGCCGGTGCCATGGCAACTTGTTCAGTTTCCTGGAAGACATTGGCCGGATTACGGTTCAAGACCATTTGTCCAACTTTGCGCTCGGCAATACCCGGCCAGATCTTGGTTGCATCAAGCGGATCGAAATCAAACTTGGACAAATCCTGTGGCTTGAGAACTTGCACGTACAAGTCCCACTTCGGAAAGTTGCCCTTATTGATATTACTCACCAAGTCGTTGGTCATATGACTGTAATCCTGACCTTGAACTTCGCTGACTTGTTTTGGCGTAAGGTTCTTGATGCCTTGCAAACTCTTCCAGTGAAACTTCACATAGTGAACTTCATTCCTGGCATTGATCAGCTTATAGGCATGAACACCATTGCCATCCATCTCCCGATAACTGGCCGGAGTGCCGTAATTGGAATACAACTCGGTCAGTGTGCGGGTGGCTTCCGGTACATGGGAGAAGAAATCGAACCGGCGCGAATCGTCATCGAGGTTGGTGCGCGGATCGGGCTTGAAGGCGTGGACCATGTCCGGGAATTTGATCGCATCGCGGATGAAGAAGGTCGGGAAGTTGTTGCCGACCAGATCCCAATTGCCGTCAGCGGTGTAGAACTTGGTGGCGAAACCCCGCGGGTCGCGCAGGGTTTCCGGGGAATGGTTGCCATGCACCACCGCCGAGAAACGCACGAATACCGGCGTGCTCTGGCCTGCGGCGAACACCTTGGCCTTGCTCAGGTCGCTGAGGTCATCGGTCACGGTGAAGGTGCCGTGGGCGCCGGTGCCGCGTGCATGTACCACGCGCTCGGGGATGCGTTCACGGTCGAAGCGTTGCAGCTTCTGGATCAGTTGCACGTCCTGCAGCAGCACCGGGCCGGTGGCGCCGGCAGTTTGCGAGTTCTGATTGTCACCCACCGCAGCGCCGTTATCGCGGGTCAGCGGAGCGGCGTTGACCGAGAAGGTCAGCAGGCTGGCGGTGAGAACGCCGAGGGTGCGGCGATGGGGAAAAGCCCCCAGTCCAAGAGCGGAAGTCATATCAGGTTCCTCTGGTTTTATTGAGCGCATCCAGGTGCGCCACAGCAAGGCTAGAGGCCCCCGCCGAGGAACATAAATAGAAAGAACGTAACACCATGATTGAAGAAATTGGCTTTCCCGTCAGCGGGTTAGCGCGTATTCCGCGCGCGATTGCTGGCAATTTGCAAACTAATCGTCAATCGATGTGTCGATAAAAACGGGCATTGTAAGAAGGTGTTTCGCGCAGGAGGCGTTTCGCTGATTTACACTGCCTACACCAAACTCATCTGTAACAAGGAAATAACTATGGGCGTGCTTAGCGAGTTCAAGGCCTTCGCGGTCAAAGGCAATGTGGTCGACATGGCCGTCGGTATCATCATTGGCGCAGCGTTCGGCAAGATTGTTTCGTCGTTTGTCGGCGACGTGATCATGCCGCCGATTGGCCTGTTGATCGGTGGGGTGGACTTCAGTGATCTGGCTGTCACGCTCAAAGCCGCCCAGGGCGATGCGCCCGCCGTGGTGCTGGCTTACGGCAAATTCCTGCAGACGGTGCTGGATTTCGTGATCGTCGCATTTGCGATCTTCATGGGCGTCAAGGCCATCAACCGCCTCAAGCGCGAAGAAGCTGTAGCCCCGACCGCACCGCCGATCCCGAGCAAGGAGGAGCAACTGTTGGGCGAAATTCGCGACCTGCTCAAGGCGCAGAACGAGCGGCCCTGAGGCATTCGCTACACATTGAAACGGCACCCGCGGGTGCCGTTTTCGTTACCAGTAGTTCTCCACCGCAACCTGCCCCGGCTTGCGCGTCAGGCTCAGGCGCATGTCGCGCTGTTTCAGCAAGGCGCGGGTGTCGTCGATCATCTGCGGATTGCCGCACAGCATCACTCGCGAATGCTCTGGCGAGAGCTCAACCCCTGCCGCTCGCTCCAACTCGCCATTCTCGATCAACGTGGTAATCCGGCCCTGCAGCGCGCCTGGATGCGCTTCGCGGGTCACAGTGGGGATGAATTGCAGCTTGTGGGCGTATTCGCTCAGATAGTCACGTTGCGCCAACCCGGCGATCAACTCCTGATAAGCCAGTTCCCGCGCCTCCCGCACGCTGTAAACCAGAATGATTCGCTCGAATTTCTCCCAGACCTCGAAGTCCTGCAGGATCGACAGAAACGGCGCCACCCCGGTGCCGGTCGACAATAACCACAGGTCACGGCCGTCGACAAAACGATCCAGCGTCAAATAGCCGAACGCCTGGCGCTCGACCATCAGGCTATCGCCGACCTGTAGCCGGCTCAGCTCACTGGTGAATTCGCCGCCCGGCACGACGATGGAAAAGAACTCGAGAAACTCATCGAACGGCGACGACACCATCGAATAGGCGCGCCAGACCGTGCTGCCATCGGCCTTGGTCACGCCCAGCCGGGCGAACTGGCCGGCACGAAAGCGAAAGCCGGGATCACGGCTGGTGCGCAGCGTGAACAGGTTCGGCGTCAACGGTTGCACATCGAGCAAGGTCTGGGTGGTGTACTTCTCGGCACTGGCAGTCATGAGGCACTCCTTGAAACGATTGCCCACAGTGTCCCGCAAAATCGCGCTGCCAAACACTCGTGATTGGTAATGGTATTGACGGGATCAGCGCTAGACATTCGATTTGCTGGCAATACTGGATCTAGAGCAATAACTTTAAGATGCCAGTTAAAATATAACAGCCTGTATTGCTAAGAACGCTTTTATAAAAAACACCAAAGTTTCAATCTCGAAAAAATGTAAGGCGTTTCGCAGGAAAGATCCTACACTTCGATTCGTGCCGGATTTTTTGGATCCATTTGGCGCCCCTATATCAGGACGGAGGCAAAGTTCATGGAAACGTGGAAGGAATCACAATTGAAACAACTGACATTTGCCAAAGGCATAGAAGCGGCGTACCCGATACTGCTGAGATTTGCCGAGAATCTGGGCTTTAACTATTGCGCAATAGCAGTCACCTCCTCAGCGCGAAGTCCATCTGAATGCCTTGCAAATCAATAACTATCCGAAAGAATGGAACATTCAGTACAACAAACAGAACTACCAGAACATTGATCCGATAATAGCGCATTGCAATCACTCAGTATTACCCATCGTCTGGGAAGAAAGAGTCTTCACTGATACGCCAGAGTTGTGGCAGGCATTGAAACAGAACGGACTGCAGCATGGCTGGTCGCAAGCGTTTCATGACGAGAGCAGCGGCTTGTGTAGCATCATCAGCCTGGCTCGCAGCCACTGTCCGATCAGCCCGCTCGAGCTGTATGAGCATTACGGTTATCTGTTTTTCGCCAACCGGCACTTCAGCGAGTTGTATGCCCGCACTGTTCCCCTACCGGCCAAGCCCAGCAAGCCCAGGCTATCGTCCCGGGAGCTGGAAATCATGAAACTGTCCGCCGTGGGCAAGACCGCTCACGATATTTCGCGAATCCTCAGCCTGAGCGAACGCACCGTTAACTATCACGTACAAAACGTCATCGAAAAATTCAACGTCTGCAACAAGATTTCCGCAGTGATTGCCGCCGCTCGTGCCGGCATCATCTGACAGCTGAGCGATATCGCGCGGTAATCCTGCGAGTATTTACGCGCAAAAAAACGTACCATTCAGGCCTTTCCGAGTGATGACGCAACCTGCTTGCATCGCAGTCCACTCGGTCGGATCCCGTCGCACCATCTGCCGGCAACGGGATATCTGCCGAATATCCTGAGTCCCCGCCCCATGCCTTTGCTCGAAACGCCTTTCGCCCAGCTCGACCTGATCCGCCAGCCTGAACAGCAGAATGAACCACTGCAAGCCTTTGATGCGGCGGACGAATACCTGCTCAATCATCTCGCCAGCGAACAACCTGCGAGCAGCACCCGCGTGCTGGTGCTCAATGACAGCTTTGGCGCCTTGGCGATCAGTCTGTTGGACAAGGTCGAGGTGAGCAGTAGCGGCGATTCGTTCCTGGGTTTCGTCGGGCTGGAAAAGAATCTGCTGCGCAATGGTCAGGCGTTCGATGCGATTCGTCCGATTCCGGCCAGTGAGCCCTTGGTCGGGCCGTTTGACCGGGTGCTGATCCGCGTTCCCAAGACGCTGGCGCTATTGGAAGAGCAGTTGATCCGCCTGCAAGGACAACTCGCTCCCGGCGCGCAAGTGATCGCCGCCGCCATGGTCAAGCATCTGCCGCGCGCTGCCGGCGATCTGCTGGAGCGCTACATTGGCCCGGTGCAGGCGTCGCTGGCCGTGAAGAAAGCCCGACTGCTGATCGCCACGCCTGAAAGCAAAGCGCCCGCCACGTCTCCTTACCCGACTCGTTACCGCCTCGACGAGCCGGCAATCGAATTACTTAACCACGCCAATGTGTTCTGCCGCGAAGGCCTCGACATCGGCACTCGCGCCTTTCTGCCACATCTGCCGAAGAACCTTGGCAACGCACGGGTCGCGGACTTGGGTTGCGGCAACGGTGTTCTGGCAATTGCCAGCGCCCTGCAGAACCCGGATGCGCACTACACGCTGGTCGACGAATCGTTCATGGCAGTGCAGTCGGCTGCCGAAAACTGGCGCGGGGCATTGGCCGATCGCGAAGTGATCGTGCGCGCTGGCGATGGTCTGGCCGGGCAGGCACCGCAGTCGCTGGACGTGGTGCTGTGCAACCCACCGTTCCATCAGCAGCAGGTGGTCGGCGATTTCCTCGCCTGGCGCATGTTCCAACAGGCGCGCGAGGCACTGGTGGTCGGCGGTGCGCTGTACATTGTCGGCAATCGGCATCTGGGCTATCACAGCAAACTGGCGCGCCTGTTTCGTGGTGTCGAGCAAGTGGCGGCGACGCCGAAATTCGTCATCCTCAAGGCGCGCAAATAAAACTGCGGCGTAAAAAAACCCTCCGTGAGGAGGGTTGCAAATCCATACCCGAAGGCGCCGGGACGGGATGTGTCAGTGGGTGGTCAAACCTGCGGCATTCATGAACATGCGCATCAGGCTGGCGGCGATGAACAACACGCCGACACTGCCAACCCAGATCAGGGCCAACCAGCCGAGCCGCTGCCACAGCGGCTTTTTTTCGGCTTCTTCAATGTCGTGCAGGGAATGTTTGCCGGTCATTTTCTTCAAACCTCTTCAAAATTGATGGCGCCGCTGGCGACGCCATCGCGGGCAAGCCCGCTCCCACAGGGTTTCGCTTAGTGGTAACCGTCTTCGTGGGTGACCTTGCCGCGGAACACGTAGTAGCTCCAGAAGGTATACCCCAGGATGAACGGAATGATGAACAACGTGCCGACCAGCATGAAGCCCTGACTTTGCGGCGGCGCGGCGGCGTCCCAGATCGATATCGACGGCGGCACGATGTTCGGCCACAGGCTGATGCCCAGACCGCTGTAGCCGAGGAAGATCAGCACCAGGGTCAGCAGGAACGGCGTGTAGTTGGCGTTACGTGCCACCGCGCGAATCAGGCCGTACAAGGTGACGAGCACCAGAATCGGCACCGGCATGAACCAGAACAGATTCGGCATGCTGAACCAGCGCGAGGCGATTTCCGGATGCGACAGAGGCGTCCACAGGCTGACGATACCTATCACTGCCAACAGGACAAACGCCAGCGGTCGCGCCAGGTCATGCATCTGCTCCTGCAACTTGCCTTCGGTTTTCATGATCAGCCAAGTACAGCCGAGCAAGGCATAGGCCACCACCAGCGCCGCACCGCAGAACAGCGTGAACGGCGTCAGCCAGTCCAGTGAACCACCGGCGAACTGGCGATTGACCACCGGCAGACCATCGATGAACGCTCCCAGCGCCACGCCCTGAAAGAACGTCGCCGCGATCGAACCACCGATAAATGCCTTGTCCCACAGGTGACGCTTTTCATCCCTGGCCTTGAAGCGGAACTCGAAAGCCACGCCGCGAAAGATCAGGCCCATGAGCATGAAGATCAGCGGCAGGTACAGCGCCGACAACACCACCGAATAGGCCAGCGGGAAGGCGCCGAACAACGCCGCGCCACCCAGCACCAGCCAGGTTTCGTTGCCGTCCCAGACCGGGGCGACGGTGTTCATCATCACGTCGCGATCGGTTTTGCCGGGCACGAACGGGAAGAGAATGCCGATGCCCAGGTCGAAGCCATCCATGACCACGTACATCATGATCCCGAAGATGATGATCACGGCCCAGATCAGCGGAAGATCGATACCCATGAGTCAAATCTCCTTGGTCAAGCGAGTGTTGTCTTCGTGCTCGCCCTCGGCCGGGTCGTCGGCTGCGGACAACGGACGTGCCGGGGTGCGTTTCTTGCCTGGACCACCGTCCGGTGTTTCGCTGCCTTCGCTGATCTTCGGCCCTTTGCGCACCAGGCGCATCATGTAGCCGAGACCGGCGCCGAACAGGGCGAAATAGACCACGACGAACATGATCAGGGTGATGCTCATCTGCATGAAGCTGTGGTTGGACGAAGCATCGGCAGTGCGCATCAGGCCGTAGACCACCCATGGCTGACGGCCGATTTCCGTGGTGAACCAGCCAGCGAGAATCGCGATCAGACCGGACGGCCCCATCCACAAGGCCAGATGCAGGAACGGCCGCGAGGTATACAGCGAGTCACGCTTGCGCAGCCACAGACTCCACAAACCGGTGAAGATCATCAGGAAACCGAGGCCGACCATGATCCGGAACGACCAGAACACGATGGTCGAATTCGGCCGGTCTTCCGGTGGGAATTCCTTCAGCGCCGGTACTTGTTTATCCAGCGAGTGGGTCAGAATCAGGCTGCCGAGGTAGGGAATCTCCACAGCGAACTTGGTGCGCTCTTCTTTCATGTCCGGCCAGCCGAACAGGATCAGCGGCGTCGCTTCGTCGCCATGGTTTTCCCAGTGGCCTTCGATCGCAGCGATTTTCGCTGGCTGATGCTTGAGCGTGTTGAGGCCGTGGAAGTCGCCGATCACAGCCTGGATCGGCGCGACGATCAACGCCATCCACATCGCCATCGACAGCATGGTGCGGATCGCCGGGTTGTCCCTGCCGCGCAGCAGATGCCAGGCCGCCGACGAGCCGACGAAGAACGCCGTCGCGACGAACGCGGCCGTGGCCATGTGCATCAGCCGGTAAGGGAATGACGGGTTGAAGATGATTGCCAGCCAGTCGGTGGGGATCACCTGACCGTTGACGATTTCAAAGCCTTGCGGGGTCTGCATCCAACTGTTGGAGGCGAGAATCCAGAAGGTCGAAATCAGCGTGCCGATCGCTACCATCACCGTCGAGAAGAAGTGCAGGCCGCGCCCGACCTTGTTCCAGCCGAACAGCATGACGCCGAGGAAACCGGCCTCAAGGAAGAACGCCGTAAGCACTTCATAGGTCAGCAACGGCCCGGTGACGGCACCGGCGAAGTCGGAGAACCGACTCCAGTTGGTGCCGAACTGATAAGCCATGACCAGCCCGGAAACCACGCCCATGCCGAAGTTCACGGCAAAAATCTTCGACCAGAAATGGTAGAGATCGCGGTAGGTGTCGTTGCGGGTCTTCAGCCACAAACCTTCGAGCACTGCCAGGTAACTCGCCAGGCCGATGGTGATGGCCGGGAACAGAATGTGGAACGAGATGGTGAACGCGAACTGAATTCGGGCGAGATCCAGAGCCTCTAAACCGAACATATGGCTTCCTCTGTCAGGTAATACGGGTAGCTGGCCCGGAGGCCTGCACCACTGCCCCCACGGATATGGAGTGCGGCGAATTCGGATTCGTTCTTTTTTTGCAACCATCGCAACGCAGGGAGTCTGGCCAAATGGCCGCCAGATCAGTTCCGGTCAGGGTCTTGATCTGGATCAAGCAACGTTGAAAGAGTAGTCCCATTTTTGCCAATGAACTGCGTGGTGGTTTGCCGCGTGACAAGTTGCCTCACTCCTGTGGCCAGGGGATTTATCCCCGTCCGGCTGCGCAGCAGTGGTCGTCGTTTATAGATTTTGGGGCCGCTGCGCGACCCAACGGGGATAAATCCCTCATCACAGGGTTGATTGTCAGCATGAAAGATCGATGTCTGGCTAACTGAATTGTTTCTCCTAGCAACTTCCTGTTACAGACTGGTGATAATCTCGCCGTTCACTCGTCCAAGACCTGCCTTCAGATGCCCACACAAGAGCCCCTGCTGTTACGTCACCATCGTCCGTTCATGGCTTTCTGGCTGGCGCGGATTTTCACCGCCAGCGGGTTCCAGATGCTCACCGTGGCAATTGGCTGGAACCTGTATCAACTGACCGGCAACGTGCTGGATCTGGGCCTGGTCGGGCTGGTCGAATTCGCCCCACGGGTGCTGTTCATGCTGCACACCGGGCATGTCGCTGATCGCTACGATCGGCGCAAGGTCGCCGCGCTTTGCCAGTCGTTGCAGGCGTTGATTGCCTTGGCGCTGGCCATCGGCAGCGCAACCGATCATGTCACCCGCGAGATGATTTTCATCCTCGCCTTTCTGCTCGGCGCCGCCCGTTCGTTCGAGATGCCGACGACTCAGGCCTTGCTGCCCAGCATCGTCCCCAGTGCGCTTTTCCCCCGCGCAGTTGCCGCCGCGCAATCGGCGCAGCAGTCGGCCACTATCGTCGCCCCGGCCCTCGGCGGTTTGCTCTATGCACTCGGCAGCGTCTGGGTCTACGGCCCAACGGTGCTGCTGTATGTGATCGCCTGTTCGCTGATGCTCAACCTGCCGGCACGCCAGACGCCATTGAATAAAGGCAAAGCCACGCTGGACTCGCTGCTGGCGGGGATTCGCTTCATCCGCAGCCGCCCGGACATCCTCGGCGCGATCTCGCTGGACCTGTTCGCCGTGTTGCTCGGCGGCGCCACGGCGTTGCTGCCGGTGTTCGCCAAGGACATTCTGCTGACCGGCCCGTGGGGTCTTGGCCTGTTGCGCTCGGCGCCGGCGGTGGGTGCGTTGCTGATGTCACTGTTTCTGGCGCGATTTGCCGTGGAACGCAATGTCGGCCGGGTGATGTTCACCGCCGTCGGCATCTTCGGCGTCGCCACTATCGCGTTTGGTTTGTCGACCTCGTTCTGGTTCTCCCTGGCGGTGCTGGTGGTGCTCGGCGCAGCGGACATGATCAGCATGGTCATCCGTGCCTCGTTCGTACAGCTGGAAACTCCCGACGAAATGCGCGGCCGGGTCAGCGCGGTGAACGGCCTGTTCATCGGCGCATCGAACCAGTTGGGCGAATTCGAATCCGGCCTCACCGCCCACTGGTTCGGCACCGTGCCGGCGGTGGTCATGGGCGGGATCGGCACGCTGGTGGTGACGGGGACGTGGATCAAACTGTTTCCGACGTTGGCGAATCGGGATCGGATGCATGTGCCGGTGGAAGAGAAGGCCTGAGGTTTTTGGAAAAAACTCACCTGCTCAGCACATATCAAGCGACAACGTGCGGTACATAGTTACCGCACCGGGTGTAATGTATCGCCTTACACTCGCCGCCATGATCAAATCCTTTCAGCACAAAGGCCTTCGTGGCTTCTATGAAACAGGTACGACTCGTGGAATTCGTGCCGACCATGCAAAACGGCTGTCGCGCATGTTGCAGTTCATGGATCGAGCGACACTTCCCGGCGATCTGGACTTGCCGGGCTGGCGCCTGCATCCGTTGAAAGGCGAGCTGAGTGAATACTGGTCGCTCAGCGTTTCAGGCAACTGGCGAGTGATCTTTCGTTTTGTCGGTTCGGATATCGAATTGGTCGATTATCTGGACTACGACTGACAGGAGGCAGGCTCATGCCCATGCACAACCCGCCACACCCCGGTGAAACCCTGCTGCTGGATGTCTTGCCCGAGCTTGGTATCAGCGTGAGCGAATTGGCCCGGCACCTTGGCTTTGCACGCCCGCATCTTTCACGCGTACTGCACGGACACGCGCCAATCAGCCCGGATCTGGCAGTACGACTTGAGCGTGCAGGGATCGGCAAGGCGCGCGTTTGGCTAGGCGTCCAAACCGACTACGATCTTTGGCAAGCGGAGCACCGTGAGCAACCAATGATAGAACCCCTCGCAGCCCACGGCTGACCCGTCAGGCCATCAACTCCCCCGCCACCCTCGCCCGCAACGCCTTGCCGCCAAGCTGCTCGACCAGGGTCAGGGCAAATTCCAGTGCCGCGCCCGAGCCTTGGGCGGTGATGCAGTTGCCGTCGACCACCACCGGTTGATCAACAAACGTACAGCCGGACAACTGATGGCTGGCACCGGGCAGGCAGGTCACGCGTCGCTGGCGCAGCACGCCTGATGCCTGGAGGGCGGTAGCTGGGGCTTCGCCGATGGCGGCGAACAGGCGGCCGGCGCTGGCTTGGTCCTTGAGCAACTGCTGCAAGGGCTGATGCGCCGCCAGATGCTGCGAACCGACGACACCGCCCGGCAGGACAATGAGGTCAAAAGTCTGTGCCAGTACATCGACGAGCATGCCGTCGGCAGTTAGCCGGGTGCCGCGTGCGCAGGTCAGCATGCGCCGGCCTTCGATGCTGGCGGCGACCACTTCGATGCCGGCGCGGCGCAGCACGTCAATCAGGGTCACGCTTTGCAAATCGTCGATGCCCTCGGCGAGGGCAATCAGGGCTCTGGAAGTCATGGGCGCTTTCCGCTGGATAGTCAATCAAGCGTAGTCAGCTTTGTCCCAGCCTGTTCGCAGACAGCCGTTACTTGATGTAAAGCTGAGTCGAAAGCGTGTTGCGCGGGGCGTTGATCGAGGTGTTGCTGAAGTTGAAGGTGCCTTGCTGTTTGCCGGCCAGATCGAAGGTATAAAGAGAACCGACGGTTTTGCTGCCAGGGGTGCATTCAGTGAGATTGCCATTATCGAAGGCGCACACCGGACCTCGGGTGCCGTTGACCTCGAAGCCATCCAAAGTCACGTGCGGCTGGTTCTGGCCATAGCCGACTTCCAGCACATAGACCTTGATATTCGGCCCGCTGTGATTGCACTGGGTTTGCGGCTGGTTATCGGCGATATCTTCCAGACCGCAGGATGGCGATTGCACTTTGATCACCTTCACCTCGGTCAACGGCGGTGCCGATGCCGCGAACGCCGGAGCTGTCAGCAGCAGTGCTGCAATCCATCCGAAAATCCTGATCCCGCCGTTGCGCATGCCTGCCCACTCCAAAAAATCAGCGCGCAGTATGGCGCAGTTGTCGGCTGCGCAAAACTTCGCCGACGATCGACACCAACATCCGCCAAATTCCTCACGCGGCTGGTATGATGCGCGGCTTTTTCCGGCCCACGACAATTTTCCAGGCGCTTGCGACGGTCTGTGCTTTGCTGTTGAGGTCGATACATTCACGGCGCCACGCGCGCCACGGGGAGCAGACATGCTGGAAAGGCTGTTTCAACTCAAGGCACACAACACCAACGTGCGCACCGAAATTCTTGCGGGCGTCACGACTTTCCTGGCCATGGCTTACATTCTGTTCGTCAACCCGAGCATCCTCGGCGAGACCGGCATGGACAAAGGCGCGATCTTCGTCGCCACCTGTCTGGCGGCTGCAATCGGCTCGACCGTGATGGGCCTGATCGCCAACTACCCGATCGCTCTCGCTCCGGGCATGGGCCTGAACGCCTTCTTTACCTACACCGTGGTGCTGCACATGGGCCACACCTGGCAGGTGGCGCTGGGTGCGGTGTTCATTTCCGCCGTGCTGTTTTTCCTGCTGTCGATCTTCCGCATCCGTGAATGGATCATCAACGCCATTCCGCTGCCACTGCGCTCGGCGATTGCCGCCGGTATCGGCCTGTTCCTGGCGCTGATCGCCCTGCACAACGCCGGTATCGTGGTCAGCAACCCGGCGACCATGGTCGGCCTCGGCGATTTGACCAAACCGGCGCCGATTCTGGCCACCGTCGGCTTTGCCGTGATCGTCGCCCTCGAAGCACTGAAAGTGCGCGGCGCGGTGCTGATTGGCATTCTCGCCGTAACCATCGCCTCGATCGTACTGAACGTCACCGAGTTCGGCGGCATCATGTCGATGCCGCCGTCGCTGGCGCCGACCTTCCTGCAACTGGACATCAAAGGCGCACTGGACATCGGTCTGGTCAGCGTGATCTTCGCCTTCCTGTTCGTCGACCTGTTCGACAACTCCGGGACCCTGATCGGCGTCGCCAAGCGCGCCGGCCTGATGGGCAAGGACGGCCACATGCCGAAAATGGGCCGTGCGCTGATCGCCGACAGTACGGCGGCCATGGCCGGCTCGCTGCTGGGCACGTCGACCACCACCAGTTACATCGAATCCGCAGCCGGCGTCAGTGCCGGTGGCCGCACGGGCCTGACCGCCATCGTCGTGGCAATCCTGTTCCTGCTGGCGCTGTTCTTCTCGCCACTGGCAGCCAGCGTTCCGGCCTTCGCCACCGCGCCAGCGCTGCTGTTCGTCGCCGTGCTGATGACTTCGGGCCTTGCGGAAATAGACTGGGACGACATCACCGTGGCGGCGCCGGTTGTGGTCACCGCACTGGCCATGCCGTTCACCTATTCGATCGCCAACGGCATCGCCTTCGGCTTCATCGCCTGGACCGCCATCAAGCTGCTGTCCGGCCGTGCCCGTGAGCTGAACCCGGCACTGGTGATTCTGTCGATTCTGTTTGTGATCAAGCTGGGTTGGTTCAACGCATGACTTTCGATTCTCAAGCCTACGCCGAACAACTCGAAGCCAAGGTCACGCGCTTGCGTGATCTGCTGGCGCCGTTCGATGCACCCGAGCCGTCGGTCTTTGATTCGCCGCTGCAGAACTTCCGCCTGCGCGCCGAATTTCGCCTCTGGCGCGAGGGCGGCGAACGGCATTACGCGATGTTCTCTCAGGACGACAAACGCACGCCGATCCTTATCGAAGAATTCCCGATTGCCAGCCTGCGCATCAACCAGTTGATGCCGCAATTGAAGGCCGCGTGGCAAGCCAGTTCGGCGCTGAGCCACAAGCTGTTCCAGGTCGAATTTCTGACCACGCTGGCCGGCGACGCGATGATCACCCTGTGCTATCACCGTCCGCTGGACGAGCACTGGCATGCGGCAGCAACGAAGCTGTCGGCAGATCTCGGCGTGAGCATCATCGGCCGTTCCAAAGGCAAGCGCGAAGTGCTCGGTCAGGACTATGTCGTCGAGAAACTCGAAGTCGGCGGTCGCACCTTCAGCTATCGCCAGCCCGAAGGCGCGTTCACCCAGCCCAACGGCACGGTGAACCAGAAGATGCTCAATTGGGCATACGAAGCCTTGGGCGATCGCAGCGACGATCTGCTCGAGCTGTACTGCGGCAACGGTAACTTCACCCTGCCGCTGGCGACTCGCGTGCGCAAAGTGCTCGCCACCGAGATCAGCAAGACTTCGGTCAACGCGGCCCTGAGCAATCTCAGCGAAAACGCTGTGGATAACGTCACGCTGGTGCGTTTGTCCGCCGAGGAGCTGACCGAAGCGCTCAACGAAGTGCGCCCGTTCCGTCGCCTGCACGGCATCGATCTGAAGAGCTACGAATTCGGCAGCGTCTTCGTCGACCCACCGCGCGCCGGCATGGATCCGGACACCTGCGAACTGACCCGGCGCTTCGACAACATCCTCTACATTTCCTGCAACCCGGACACCCTGGCGGCTAACATCGCCCAGTTGCATGACACCCACCGCATTACCAAGTGCGCGATGTTTGACCAGTTCCCGTGGACCCATCACATGGAATCCGGTGTGCTGCTGACCCGGCGTTGATTGCGGGTAGCGGATACGGAAAAGCCGTCGTGATTGACGGCTTTTTTGTGGGTGCTATGGCGCGATATCCGTTTTGCGTGGACGCCCGCCTTTTTTGCCATTGGCTCGCGCTGCCGCAGATTTCGCAGCGCTGCTTTGACGCCCGTTGCGCGAGGCGACGACCGACGCGGCCATCCGCATAAGCGGCGGGCTCGCTGAAATCATGCCGGCAATGGAAATCCAGATCCTTGCCCTCATGGCACAGCGCAGTGCCGGCGAAGCCGATCGTCAGGCTTGCATAATCGGCCGCTTCAAACCCCGCGAATTCGGGATACAGCTTCACCGGAAGCAACACACCGCTGCCGTCCTCGAAACGAATGACCAGAGAGGATTCTTCGAAGCTCACTGACACGGCCTGCAAACTATTGGCCTGTCGTGCTTCGCCAAGTGTGATGGCGGCATCGAGCATCTCTTCCGTCAGGGGGCGATGCACCGACGGTTTTGCCTTGATGACCTTCATAATTCGATCTCAACTCCTTCCAACTTGCCGATCAAGGACAGCAGCAACCTGTCTTCATCGGGGTCATAGCGCGCCGAAGGCTAGCGTGGTCATCCGTTCCGGAACAGCGGCAGGAGCAGAAAAAGAGTAAGCAAAGTTCTCACGGCTCACCTGATTGCGCGCCTGTGCGATCACCGAACACAAAACGCCTTGGTCATTTCTCGGCAATTGACCGATGTAACCATCTAGTACATTTTATCTCCACAGGCTGAACCCTCTCGGCCGATGCCAAAAACAAGAAGTGGAGTTACCCCATGTCTCCTACCGTTCTGGTGCTTAACGGCCCGAACCTGAACCTGCTCGGCACTCGCGAGCCGGCGACTTATGGTCAAGAAACCCTGGCGGATATTTCGGCGTTGTGTGGTCGCGCGGCTGATGAGTTCGGTCTGACCGTGGAGTTTCGCCAGACCAATCATGAAGGCGAGCTGCTCGACTGGATTCACGCCGCCCGCGGTCGTTGTGCCGGGATCGTGATCAATCCGGCGGCGTGGACGCACACGTCCGTGGCGATTCGCGATGCGCTGGTCGCCAGTGAACTGCCGGTGATCGAGGTGCATCTGTCCAACGTGCATGCCCGCGAGCCGTTCCGTCATCACTCGTTTGTTTCCGGCATTGCCACGGCGGTGATGTGCGGGTTCGGCAGCCATGGCTATCGCCTGGCGCTGGAGCATTTCAGTCAGCGGTTGCAGAGGTAAGAACCATGTCGCGTTCCAAGGTGATACTCGCCGGGCTGATCGGCGCCGGGATTCAGGCTTCACGTACACCGGCACTGCATGAGCACGAAGGTGATGCGCAGGGCCTGCGCTATCTGTACCAGCTCATCGACCTCGATCAATTGCGCCTCGACAGCACGGCTCTGCCCGACTTGCTGCAAGCGGCGGAGCGGATGAATTACACCGGACTGAACATCACTTTCCCGTGCAAACAGGCGGTCATCCCGCTGCTCGATGAGTTGTCGCCGGAAGCCCGTGGCATCGGCGCGGTGAACACCGTGGTGCTGAAGAACGGCAAGCGTGTCGGCCACAACACCGACTGCCTCGGTTTCGCCGAGGGTTTTCGCCGGGGTCTGACAGACGCTGCCCGTGAACGTGTCGTCCAGATGGGCGCTGGCGGCGCTGGCGCGGCGGTGGCCCACGCGCTGCTCAGCGAAGGCGTACGGCAATTGACGATTTTTGATGTCGACCGCGAGCGTGCCGAGAGCCTGGCAAACAATCTGAATCAACATTTTGGCGCCAGTCGC
This sequence comes from Pseudomonas sp. GXM4, assembly GCF_008923895.1. Lineage (NCBI taxonomy): Bacteria > Pseudomonadati > Pseudomonadota > Gammaproteobacteria > Pseudomonadales > Pseudomonadaceae > Pseudomonas > Pseudomonas sp. GXM4. The sequence goes on along the minus strand of NZ_WBRZ01000016.1, from coordinate 15,326 downwards.
GCGCAGGCGGGACGGGATTTGCCCGGGGCGCTGGCGCAGGCCGATGGCCTGGTCAACACCACGCCGATGGGCATGGCCAAGCTGCCGGGTTCACCGGTGCCGGCCGGGTTGCTGCGCAGGGAAATGTGGGTCGCGGAAATTGTGTATTTCCCGCTGGAAACCGAACTGCTGCGCGACGCCCGCGCTTTGGGCTGCCGCACCCTGGATGGCGGCAACATGGCTGTGTTTCAGGCGGTGAAGGCGTTCGAATTGTTCAGCGGCGTGGTGCCGGATGCGCAGCGCATGCTCGAGCATTTTCAGAGCATGAATGGCTGAACAACAGGGTAACTCTGTGGGAGCGAGCCTGCTCGCGAAGGCGTCGATTCAGTCAACGAACAGGGCGACTGACACACCGCTTTCGCGAGCAGGCTCGCTCCCACAGGGGAGATCGAGTCAGGCCTTCAGGTAGCGCAACACCGATTCGCAGATCATCTCGCGGTGGCGCTGCTTGATCGTTTCGTCCGGCAGGTCGATCTGGAAGATTTCTCCCAGCGTGTGGCGGTTCGACACGCGATAGAAGCAGAACGAACTGATCAGCAGGTGCACGTCCAGCGCATCGATGCCACGCCGGAACAAACCTTCGTCCGCGCCTCGTTGCAGAATCCCGCCCAAGGTGTCGAGGATCGTGTTGTTCAGCGCCTTGATCGCATCGGAACGCTTTACGTACTCGGCGTTGTGGATATTTTCGATGCTGACGATGCGCACGAAGTCGACGTTGTGGTCATGGTGATCGAAGGTGAATTCCACCAACCGACGGATCGCCAGCTCGGGCGGCAGCTCGTCCAGGTGCAGGCGGTTTTCCGTGCTGCGAATATCGCCGTAAAGCTTCTCCAGCACCTCGACGTACAACTGCTCCTTGCTGCCGAAGTAGTAATAGATCATGCGCTTGGAGGTGTGGATGCGCTCGGCGATCGCGTCGACGCGGGCGCCGGACAAGCCCTGCTGGACGAACTCGACGATCGCCTCCTGGAGAATGTTTTCGCGGGTCTTTTCCGGGTTGTTCTTGCGACTCTTGCGCGGCACTGCGTCGGACTCGACAGCAGCGGCGGAAAGTTCTGAATTCATGGTCATCGCGGGCTCACGGCCATCACTGCACAAGCTGGCGATTATGGGCCGCGCGGGACAGTGAAGGAAGCCGCGCAGCCGGTGTTTGATCCCGCGTTTACGAATTCCCTACAACTTCGCCTGACGCACCGCACCGCTGCGGGATTTGGCCATCGCCGCCAGCCGCACCGCAACGTTGGCCGCGCCGTAGCCGGCATAGCCATTCTTGCGCTGGATGATCTCGAAGAAGAACCGCCCCTCGAACGGCTCGGTGTAGACATGAAACAACTCGCCGCCCTGGGCATCACGGTCGTAGAGCACGTTGTAATAGGCCAGTTCGCTGAGGAATTCATCGTCGAAATCGAAACGCGCCGCAAGGTCGTCGTAGTAATTCAGTGGGATGTCCAGCAGCGGCACGCCGGCCTCCTTGGCGCGACTGACCTGGGCGAAGATGTCGTCACAATCGAAAGCGATGTGATGCACGCCGGAGCCGCGATAACTCGATAGCGCATGCGAAATGGCGGTGTTGCGGTTCTCGGAGATGTTCAGCGGCAGCCGGATCGAGCTGTCGCGACTGCGCAGTGCGCGGCTCTTCACCAGACCGTACGGATCGGGCAAGACCACTTCATCGTCGGCCTCGAAATCCAGCAGGCTTTTGTAGAACAGCACCCAACTGTCGAGGCTGTCGGCCGGCAGCGCCATGGCCATGTGATCGATACGCTTGAGGCCGCCGCCGGTCTGCGCGTCGGGCAACAGATTGAAATCGGTGCCGTACACGTCGGCGTCCGCATCGACCAGATAAATCAGGCTGCCGTCCGGTGCGCGCACCGCCGCTAGTTCCAGTTCATTCGGCCCGACCAGGCCGCGATAGGGCTGCCCCTTGTAAGCGACCGCGCGGGCCAGTGCACTGGCGCTGTCCTTGACCCGCACCGCCGTGGCGCACAGCGACGGACCGTGGGCTTCGAAAAAGCTGTGGGCGAACGAATACGGCTCGGAGTTGAGGATCAGGTTGATATCGCCCTGACGCAGCAGGCTGACACTCTTGGAGCGATGCTGCCCGGCCTTGGCAAAACCGAGGCGTTGCAGCCAGTGACTGAGCTTCGCGCCCAGCGCTTCGTCGACGGCAAACTCGAGAAATTCCACACCGTTGTATTCGCTGGCGGACGGCGTTTCGAAAAGAATTTCACGGTTGGCCACCGGCGGCGCTTCCTGCTCGAGACGCTGACGGGTCTTCTCTTCCAGATACAGCAGCGAGCGCAATCCGTCGGCGGCGTTGGCTCGCGGGGGCGCGGCGCGGAAGCCGTCGTTGAAGATTTCCAGCGACAACGGCCCGGTATAGCCACTCTTGATGATCGGTGCGAGGAAACCCGGCAGATCGAACTCGCCCTGCCCCGGGAAACAACGGAAATGCCGGCTCCACTCCAGCACATCCATGGCCAGGATCGGCGCGTCGGCCATTTGCACGAAGAAGATCTTGTCGCCGGGAATGTCGGCGATCGCGCTGGGATCGCCCTTCAGCGACAGGGTGTGAAAGCTGTCGAGCAGCACGCCGAGGTTGGGGTGATCAGCCTGACGGACGATGTCCCAGACCTGTTGATAAGTATTGACGTGACGGCCCCACGCCAGCGCTTCGTAACCGATGCGCAAGCCACGGGCGCCGGCGCGTTCGGCCAACAGGCGCAAATCATCGACGAGGATTTGTTGATCGCCGACACTGTCCGGCGAGGCGTTGCTGCAGACCAGCACCAGGTCGGTGCCAAGTTCCTGCATCAGATCGAACTTGCGCTCGGCACGCTCGAGGTTGCGCGCCAGGCGATCGCGGCGGCAGCCTTCGAAGTCACGGAACGGCTGAAACAGGGTGATGGCGATCCCCAGATCGGCGCACATCTGTTTAATTTCCCGGGGACTGCCGTCGTAGTACAGGAGGTCGTTTTCGAAAATCTCCACGCCGTCGAACCCGGCGGCGGCAATGGCTTCGAGTTTTTCCGGCAGGGTGCCGCTCAAGGAAACGGTGGCAATGGAACGCTGCATGTTTCAACTCCCGTTTGGAGACGGCGGCTGCGTGAGCCGCGCCGCTTTTATAGGATGAGCAAATTATTGGCTGCATCCCTGCGCGCAGCAATTTAAAGTGTACTACCCGGTTAGTTTTGCGTGCGATTATCGAACACTAAGGCGATTTGGCGAATTGACGATTTTTTGTTCACTGCCCAACATCGGTTGCACATCGAGTCCGGCCACTAACCACCGGGCAAGGTGTTCGACAGAAAAGAACACCAAATAACAAATCCAAAAACGGGTGGAACACATGATTCCTTCACAGACTTCCCGCATGGCTCCGGCCATGAGCACTGCCACGGGTGGCATTGGCGACAAGATCCGCGGCGCCATGGCCGTCGGCAAGACCCGCTGGGGCATGCTGGCGCTGGTGTTTTTTGCCACCACCCTCAACTACATCGACCGCGCCGCCCTCGGCGTCATGCAGCCGATCCTCGCCAAGGAAATGAGCTGGACGGCGATGGATTACGCCAACATCAACTTCTGGTTTCAGGTCGGCTACGCGATCGGGTTTGTCCTGCAGGGACGTTTGATCGACCGGGTCGGCGTCAAGCGCGTGTTCTTCTGCGCCGTACTGCTCTGGAGCCTGGCCACCGGCGCCCATGGCCTGGCGACCTCGGCGGTCGGCTTCATGGTCTGCCGCTTCATCCTCGGCCTGACGGAAGCGGCCAACTACCCGGCCTGTGTGAAAACCACGCGCCTGTGGTTCCCGGCCGGTGAACGCGCTGTCGCTACCGGCATCTTCAACGCCGGCACCAACGTCGGCGCGATGTTCACGCCGATGCTGCTGCCACTGGTCCTGCATGTGTGGGGCTGGCAAGCGGCGTTCCTGTGCATGGCAGCACTGGGCGGCATCTGGCTGTTGTTCTGGGGCTTGAAGTACTTCAATCCGGAAGATCACCCAACGGTTAAACAGTCGGAGCTCGATTACATCCAGCAGCAAGTCGAACCGGAACAGGCCCGCGTGCCGTTCAGCAAGATCCTGCGCATGCGCGGCACCTGGGCCTTCGCCCTCGCCTACTCGCTGACCGCGCCGGTGTTCTGGTTCTATCTGTACTGGCTGCCGCCGTTTCTCAATCAGCAATACAACCTCGGCATCAACGTGACGCAGATGGGTATTCCGCTGATCATCATCTACGTCACGGCTGACTTCGGCAGTGTCGGCGGCGGGATTCTGTCCTCGTTCCTGATCGGTCGCGGGATGAACTCGATCAAGGCGCGGCTGCTGTCGATGTTGCTGTTTGCCTGCTGCATCATCGGCGTGGTCATGGCTGCCGGCTCGGCGAACCTGTGGGTGGCGGTGGCGGCGATCTCGCTGGCGATCGGCGCGCATCAGGCCTGGACTGCGAACATCTGGAGCCTGGTGATGGACTACACGCCCAAGCACATGATGAGCACGGTGTTCGGCTTCGGCGGCATGTGCGCGGCGATCGGCGGGATGTTCATGACCCAGATCGTCGGCCACATCCTCACCGTCACCAACAACAACTACACGGTGCTGTTCACGCTGATTCCTGCGATGTACTTCCTCGCACTGACGTGGATGTACTTCATGGCACCGCGCAAGATTCCGACCGTCGAATAACCCGCTAAATTGCCCCTGTAGGAGCTGCGGAACGCTGCGATCTTTTGATCTTGCTGTTTAAGATCAAAAGATCGCAGCCTCGTATCACTCGTCAGCTCCTACAAGGGATCTTTGCTCCTCCTCAGCGCCGGCTCTGCTGCCACGCTGCCGCCAATCCGCTGCAACAGATCACCGCAATACCAATCACCGTCAACCCGCTCGGGGTGTGATTGAACAGCAGCCAGCCCAACAACCCGGCAAAGACGATCTGGCAATAGCCGAACGGCGCCAGCAAGGCTGGTGCGGCGTGACGGAAGGCCTGGGTCAGGAACAGATGCGCCGTCATCCCGCAACTGCCCAGCGCGAGCATCAGCGCGGCATGAGGCAACGTCGGCACCTGCCAGAAGAACGGCACCAGCGCGCTCATCACCAGGGTATTGCACAGCCCGGCGAAGAAGTTGCTGGTGGTCGGGCTGTCCACTTCGGCGAGCTTGCGCGTCAGCAATTGGTAGAAGCAGAAGAACAGCGCCGAGCAGAAGGGCAGCAGGATCGCCGGGGTGAACAGGTCGCCGCCCGGGTGGACGATGATCAGCACGCCGATGAAGCCGCAGATCACCGCGATCCACTGCCCGCGCGTCACGCGTTCCTTGAGCAGCGGCACCGACAATGCGGTGACCAATACCGGTGCGAGAAAGTTGACCGCCGTGGCTTCCGCCAGCGGGATGTACAGCAGCGCCGTGGTGAAAAACAGGCTGGTGCCGAGCAGGCACAGGGCACGGGCGAGCTGCCATAACGGCTTCTTGGTGCGCAGCACGCGCAAACCGGACTGCGGCAGGAAAATCCCTGCCATCAACAAGGTGTGCACCACATAGCGCGCCCACACCACCATCACGATCGGATAAAAACCGGAGAGGTATTTCGACAACGCGTCGTGACTGGAAAACAGGAACGTCGCCACGACAATCAGCAAGATCCCCTTGAAGGGCTGGTTGACACCGGAGAGCGGGGTGCTGACGGTCATTGGCAATCTCTGAAAAAAATCCGGGCGAGCGTTCGCGCTGGCGGCAATCGTTGTGGCAATCATAATCGGCCGAGCTTTCAGCAACCGCACAGGTTGCACTCTTCTTCGCCGGGAAACCGCCGCCAGGCAAAACCTTGAGGCAAGATTCCCGCCACTTCGGCGCCCGGCCAGTGTGCAACATCACAGACTGCCGTCGAAACAGCGGGTTCATGAATTCGACGGAAGAAATTCCACTCGGGATTGAATTCACGGCCCGCTCGACCGTCAATACCAGGCCCGCACCATGTGGGCGCGTGTGCATGGACGGACGACCGGACTGGCGCCACACTCACACAGCGGCAACACTCATCACCAGCAGATTCATCACCGGCAATAAAAGAGGATTCCCACATGCTATGGAAAAAAGGCCGACGCAGTGACAACGTCGTCGACGCCCGGGGTGATGATGCCGGCGGTGGCGGCGGCATGCGCTTTGGTGGCGGCAAGGGCCTGAGCCTGACGGCCATCGTGCTGATTGTCGGCATCGGCTGGCTCACCGGCCAGGACCCGATGCAGATCCTCGGCCAGTTGACCGGGCAGATGGAGCAACCGGCGGCTACTTCGCAAACCCGCCAGGCGCCACCGGCCAATGATGAACAGGCTGAGTTCGTCCGCTCGATTCTCGGCGACACCGAAGACACTTGGGGTCCGATCTTCCAGCAGGCCGGACGCCAATACAAAGACCCGACACTGGTGCTGTTCAGCAATCGGGTGAACTCCGCGTGCGGCATGGCCACTTCTGCCACCGGCCCGTTCTACTGCCCGGCCGACCAGAAGGTCTATCTGGACATGGCCTTCTTTCAGGAAATGTCGCAGCGCTTCAAAGCCGCCGGCGATTTCGCTCAGGCTTATGTGATTGCGCACGAAGTCGGCCACCATGTGCAGACGCTGCTGGGCGTCTCGGCGAAGATGCAGGCGGCGCGTCAGCAAGGCCGGCAGATGGAGGGCGACGGCGGCTTGCTGGTTCGCCAGGAATTGCAGGCCGACTGTCTCGCCGGCGTCTGGGCGTATAACGCGCAGAAACGCTTGAACTGGCTGGAACCGGGCGACATCGAGGAAGCCTTGAACGCCGCCAACGCCATCGGCGATGATCGCTTGCAGCAACAGGGTCAGGGTCGTGTGGTGCCGGACTCGTTTACCCACGGTACGTCAGCGCAAAGGGTGCGCTGGTTCAAAACCGGATTCGCGCAAGGCCAGGTAAGCCAGTGCGACACCTTCGCGGCGAAAACCCTGTAAATGCATAAATGGCTTGTGGCGTTACTGTTCATCGTCGGCACCGCGCAAGCGGCCGGCGTCGATGCGATCAGCCCCGGTCGCCTGCAACTCAAGGCCGGGGAAATGGCAGTAGGCATCGGCCCGGCACCGGAAAAGATCGAGCGGGTGCTGATCGTCATTCACGGTCGCCTGCGCAACGCCGAGACCTATCGCAAAAGCGCGGAAAGCGCCGCCGAACTCGCCGGGCAGACCGCGCACACGCTGGTGATCGCTCCGCAGTTTCTCAATGAAAGCGACGTCACCCTGTATTCCTTGCCGCCGACGGTGCTGCGCTGGCAGGGCAACGAGTGGATGGGCGGCGGCTTGTCCACCGGGCCGAATCCGCTGAGTTCCTACGCGGCGCTGGACGAAATCGTCGCGCGGCTCAGCGACCGCAAACAGTTTCCGGACGTGAAGCAGATCGTGATCTTCGGCCACTCCGGCGGGGGCCAGGTGGTGCAGCGTTACGCCCTGCTGGCCAAGGATCAGCCGGCGCTCAAGGCCAACGGCATTCGCTTGCGCTATGTGGTGGCCAATCCTTCTTCTTATGCGTACTTCAACGAGCAGCGGCCAGTGGCGTTCGATCACGCGCAATGTCCTGGCTTCAATCGCTGGAAGTACGGCCTGGCGGACATGCCGGTGTATGCCGGCGGGCAAACGCCGTTGCAGGTCGAGAGCGCTTACGTCAAACGCGAGGTGATTTATCTGCTCGGGCAGCAGGACGTCGACCCGGAACATCCGGCGCTGGACAAGAGCTGCGCGGCCGAGGCGCAAGGGGCTTACCGGTTGATGCGCGGGAAGCTGTATTTCGGTTATTTGCTGCGTCGCCATCCTGAGGGGGTCAATCAGCGGCTGGTGGAGGTGCCTGGGGTCGGGCATGACGGGGATGGCATGCTGACTTCTGCGGAGGGGCAAAAGGCGTTGTTTGATCAGTGAGTTTTCTAATGAATCCACCGGCCCCTTCGCGAGCAGGCTCGCTCCCACATAGCTCTATGACATGCACAAAATATGTGTGCACTGAAGATCCAATTTGGGAGCGAGCTTGCTCGCGAAGGGGCCGGCTCAGGCGACGAAGATGTCAGGCAAACAGCATCCGCCGCAACTCAACACAATCCTTCGCATGCCAATCGGTCAACTCCGGCCACGGGTTATCCGGCAGGTTCACCAACACCGTCCGCGCCCCCGCTGCTCGGCCGCAATCCAGATCAAAGCGGTAATCGCCAACCATCACCATGTCACTGGCCGGCACTTGCCAGGCCTCGGCCAGTTTCAGCAAACCGCCCGGATGCGGCTTCGGCGGTGCTTCGTCGCGACCCAGCACATCCTCGACCGCGAAGCAGTCAGCCAGGCCGATCGCCTCCAGCGTCACGTGGGCCAGCTCACGCGCATTGCGCGTGAGGATGCCGAGGCGATAACCGCGCGCATGCAGGTCGCGCACCAGCTCCACCGCGCCGGTGGCCGGGGTCGAGCCCAACGCCAGATCGCGTTCATGCTCAAGCAACCAGGCATGTTTGGCCGCCGCTTCATCCGCCGGCAACGCGGCGAGGTGGGTGAGGATGTCGTCCTCTGGCGGAATCGCCAGCGCCACGCGAATCGCGGCGAAATCATGCACGGCGACAGTCAGCGTGCCGTCCATATCGAACACCCAATGACGAACCTCGGTCAGGCTCATGCCCAGTCCTTGCGATGGCGGATCAGGCCTTCCTGAGTCACCGAAGCGACCAGTTGCCCGGCACGGTTGAACACGCTGCCACGGGAAAAACCACGGGAGTTGCCGGCCCACGGGCTGTCCATCGCGTAGAGCAACCAGTCGTCGGCGCGCAGGTCGTTGTGGAACCACAGCGCGTGATCGAGGCTGGCGACCTGCATGTCCTTCTGCCAGACCGACTTGCCGTGGGGCAGCATCGAAGTGGTCAGCAGGCCGAAATCCGAGGCGTACGCCAGCAGGTATTTGTGCAGCGCAGGAATGTCGGCCAGGGCGCCGTCGGCGCGGAACCACACATATTTGATCGGATCGGCCGGTTGCGGGTTGTACGGATCCTTTTCGGTGACCGGGCGTACTTCGATCGGTTTCGGACACAGCAGTTTTTCACGCATGTGCTCGGGAATCAGGTGCGCTCGCTGCTGGATCAGTTCCAGCTCCGAGGGCAGGTTTTCCGGGCCGACCACCGCCGGCATCTGGCCCTGATGCTCGAAGCCTTTTTCGTCGTACTGGAACGAAGCGCTGCACGTGAAGATCGGGTGGCCCTTCTGGATCGCCGTCACGCGGCGAGTGCTGAAGCTGCCGCCATCACGCACGCGATCAACCGAATAGACCACCGGCAACTTGGCATCGCCCGGGCGCAGGAAATAACCGTGCAGCGAGTGCACATGGCGCGCCTCTTCCACCGTCTGACTGGCCGCCGACAGCGACTGGCCGAGCACCTGCCCGCCGAACAACTGGCGGAACCCCAGATCCTGACTACGACCACGGAACAGGTTTTCTTCGATCGGTTCCAGGGTCAGCAGATCGACCAGATCTTCCAGCACTTGGCTCATTCAGACTCTCCTCACACAAAGCAATGGCCGCGCAGTCTTGGCTGCGGCGGACGATTCAGGTTCTGGCACGGGCCAAATACGATGGCGGCCATTGTAAACGTCCGTGTCGGCTTATTCATGCAAGGTTTGCAGCCATTGTTCGCGGCTGATGCGATACAGAACATGGCGGCGCAACGGGTGATCGAGCGCAAGCTTGGGGTGATCGAAATCATCCTGCGGATCGTGATGCATGCCGATCGCCTGCATGACCTTCTCCGACTGCGCATTCTGCCCGGCGGTAAACGAGACGATTTCCTCCAGTTTCAATTGGTCGAAACCCGCGCGCAGTGCCGTCCACGCCGCTTCGCTGGCGTAACCCAGGCCCCAGTGTTCCTTGGCCAGACGCCAGCCGATCTCCACCGCCGGAGTAAACGGCGCATCGAAGCCGAGCACGCCCAACCCGGTGAAACCGATGAACTCGCCCGTGTCCTTGCGCTCCAGCGCCCACAGGCCGAAGCCATGCTCGGCAAAATGCCCGCGCACGCGGCCGATCAGCGCGGCACTTTCGAGCCGGGTCAGCGGCGCCGGAAAGTAGCGCATCACCTGTTGATCGGCGCACATCGCGGCGAATGCCGGCAAATCCTCGTCCTGCCATTGACGCATCAACAAGCGCGCGCTTTGCAGCTCCAGTATCGGCTCCATCGTCCCCTCCATTTCCATGCCGTTGAGTCTACATCGCTGGTAGGATCGTTCATTCTTTCCCTGGTTCTGCGCGAAACAAGCCATGCCCTTGCCGTTGATCTATCACGAAGACTACAGCCCCGAGTTTCCCGCGGATCACCGCTTTCCCATGGACAAGTTCCGGCTGCTGCGCGATCACCTGGTCGACAGCGGCCTGACCCGCGACGCCGACCTGCTGCGCCCGCAGATCTGTCCCAACGACATCCTCGCCCTCGCCCATGACCGCAGCTATATCGAACGCTACATGAGCGGCGAGTTGTCTCGCGAAGACCAACGGCGCCTCGGCCTGCCGTGGAACGAAGCGCTGGCGCGACGCACGGTGCGCGCGGTGGGCGGCTCGATCCTGGCGGCAGAGCAAGCCCTTGAGCATGGCCTGGCCTGTCATCTGGCCGGCGGCACCCATCACGCTCATTACGATTACCCTGCCGGCTTCTGCATCTTCAATGACCTGGCGATCATCAGCCAGTACCTGTTGCAGAGCGGCCGGGTCAATCGCGTGCTGATCTTCGATTGCGACGTGCATCAGGGCGACGGCACCGCGCGGATTCTGCACGACACGCCGGAGGCGATTACCGTTTCCCTGCACTGCGAAAAGAATTTTCCCGCACGCAAAGCCGAAAGTGACTGGGACATTCCGCTGCCCAAGGGCATGGGCGATGCCGACTATCTGCAGGTGGTCGATGACACGCTCAATTACCTGCTGCCGCTGTATCAACCGGATCTGGTGCTCTACGACGCCGGCGTCGATGTGCACAAGGACGATGCCCTTGGTTATCTGCAACTGACCGACGCCGGGGTGGCCAAGCGCGATGAACGGGTGATGCGCCACTGCCTGGGCCGCGACATCCCGGTGGTCGGGGTGATCGGCGGCGGCTACAGCAAGGATCGCCACGCCCTCGCCCGCCGCCACGGCATCCTCCATCACAGCGCGCAACGAGTGTGGGATTCACACGGCTGTCACTGAAATATGCTGCGTTACCCACAATCGCTGTGGAACTGCCTGTGGATAACCTGAGCGAAAGGGACTGCAGGCCAGGCTGGGCATGGCGCCCAGCGCACTGTTTATTTTTTAACCAGCCTCGAAATACACCGCAGCCCCCGGTGGGAGCGAGCCTGCTCGCGAAAGCTTTTGCACCTACAGCATCTAATTGACTGACAGACCGCGTTCGCGAGCAGGCTCGCTCCCACATGGGGTCTCCCACAGGGTTCAGCGCTGTTAGAATGCGCGCCTTGTTCCGCCATACCGCAGCGCATAGCCATGACCCAGAATTCCGCCCCCGCCAACACTCACGTCGCCATCATTGGCGGTGGCCCCGCCGGCCTGATGGCCGCCGAAGTGCTGAGCCAAGCCGGAATCCACGTCGACGTTTACGACGGCATGCCCTCGGTGGGGCGCAAGTTCCTGCTGGCCGGGGTCGGCGGCATGAACATCACCCATTCCGAAGCCTACCCGGCATTCCTCTCCCGCTACGCTGAGCGCGCACCGCAGATCGCCCCGCTGCTGCGCGCGTTCGATGCCGATGCCTTGTGCCAGTGGATTCACGATCTGGGCATCGAAACCTTCATCGGCAGCTCCGGCCGCGTGTTCCCCACCGACATGAAAGCCGCCCCACTGTTGCGCGCCTGGCTCAAGCGCCTGCGCGACAGCGGCGTGGTTATCCACACCCGCCATCGCTGGCTCGGCTGGGACGCAAGCGGTGCACTGCGCATCGCCAGCCCGCAAGGCGAAATCAGCGTAAACCCCGACGCCACCCTGCTCGCCCTCGGCGGCGGCAGTTGGTCGCGCCTGGGCTCGGATGGCGCGTGGATGTTGCCGCTGGAGCAGCGCGGCGTGGATCTGGCGCCGTTGCAGCCAAGCAATTGCGGCTTCGAGGTGCAAGCCTGGAGCGAGCTGATGGTGAGCAAATTCGCCGGCGCACCGCTGAAAAACATTGCCATCGGTTTGAACGACGACATCCCGCGCTTGGGCGAATGCGTGATCACCGCGACCGGCATTGAAGGCAGCCTGATCTATGCGCTGTCGGCGCCGATACGCGAGGAAATCAATCGCTACGGCGCAGCGGTTATCAACATCGACCTGCTGCCCGGCCGGCCTGTGGATAAATTGCAGGCGGCGCTGAGCAAACGACGCGGCTCGCGCTCGATGGCCAAGCATCTGCACAGTCAGGTGGGGATTGATGGGGTTAAAGCAGCGTTGTTGCGCGAGCTGACCGACGCCGAAACCTTCGCCGATCCGGCGCTCCTGGCGCGAGCGATCAAGGCATTGCCGCTGACCTTGGTGAAAACCCGTCCGCTGGACGAAGCGATCAGCAGCGCCGGTGGCGTGCGGTTCGAGGCGATGGATGAACGCTTGATGCTCAAGGCGTTGCCGGGGGTGTTTTGTGCGGGCGAGATGCTCGACTGGGAAGCGCCGACCGGAGGCTACTTGCTGACCGGGTGTTTCGCCAGCGGGCGCGCGGCGGGGTTTGGGATGTTGGAATGGTTACGGCGCGGGAACTGAGTCGCCCCTGCCCCTCACCCCAGCCCTCTCCCCAAGGAGAGGGAGCCGACCGAGGTGTCTGGCGTCATGCATCGACCTGAGCGATCGTGTCGATTATGCATTCACATCTGATATATCAGGTCGGCGTAACTCACAAGCATCCCCCAATCAGTCCCCTCTCCCTCCGGGAGAGGGTTAGGGTGAGGGGCTTTTGATCTTTGATCTCAAGGCTTGCGCTTGCGCGGTCCAGTATTGAACACCGGCACTTTGCGCACTGGCTTGATCGATGGCTCCGGTGCCGAGGTCTCGCCGCTGTCGACCCACTTGCCCAGATTGCGTTTACCACCGCCACCGCCCGACGCTTTCGGCTTCTTCGGTTTTTTCGGCTTCTTGATCACCTGACCGCTGGCGTCGGTGTCCGGCACGCGGTGCTCGGGTTCGAAATCCGGTTCGTTCTGGCGCTTCAGGTTCTGCCGCGTCAGCATTTCGATCGCCGAGAGCATGTTCACTTCATCGGCACACACCAGCGAAATCGCCTCACCGGTGGCACCCGCGCGGCCAGTGCGGCCGATGCGGTGAATGTAATCCTCGGCGACGATCGGCAGATCGAAGTTGACCACCAGCGGCAGGTCTTCGATGTCCAGACCACGGGCGGCAACGTCGGTCGCGACCAGAATCTGCACTTCGCTGAGCTTGAAACGGTCCAGTGCGCGCTGGCGCGTAGCCTGCGGTTTGTCGCCATGGATGCCGTCAGCATTCACACCGAGGCCCTGTAGTTTTTCCACCAGCGCATCGACGCCGTTGCGGGTCTTGGCGAACACCAGCACCTGCTTCCACTTGTTCTTGCGCATCAGGTGCACGAACAGTTCAGCCTTGCGCTTCTTGTCCACGGTGACGATCCACTGCTTGACCGTGTTGGCAGCGACGTTGCGCGGGCTGACTTCGACGCTCAAAGGATCGTTGAGCATCTGCCCGGCAAGCAGGCGGATGTCATCGGAGAAGGTCGCGGAGAACAGCAGGGTCTGGCGCTTTTTCGGCAGCATGCGGTAAATGTTCGCCAGTTCTTCAGAGAAGCCCAGGTCGAGCATACGGTCGGCTTCATCCAGCACCAGCGTTTGCAGCTGATTGAGCTTCAGCGCGTTCTGGCGGAACAGGTCGATCAAGCGACCGGGTGTGGCGACCAGCACATCGACGCCGCCGCGCAGCTTCATCATCTGCGGGTTGATGCTGACACCGCCGTACACCGCATATGTGCGCAGCGGCAGGTTCTCGGCGTATTGGCGCACGGCTTCATGGACCTGCTCCGCCAGCTCGCGGGTCGGCACCAGAATCAGCGCACGCGCCGAATTGGCGGTGACTTTCGGCCCTTCCATGGCCAGCAGCTGCAACAGCGGCAAGGCGAAACCGGCAGTTTTACCGGTGCCGGTCTGGGCCGCTGCCATCAGGTCGCGACCGGCCAGCACCGCCGGAATGGCTTGCGCCTGCACCGGCGTCGGGGTCTGGTAGCCGAGCGTCTCGAGGGAGCGCAGCAAGGGTTCGATCAGGCCAAGGGAGGCGAAAGTCATGGGAGTACCGTAGGAAAAAATGACGCGGGGATGCAATGCCGCGCAGTTTACCCTAATTCGTACGCGCTTCCGTCGGAACGGCTTTCGCCTCTTCCACGGGTGGCTGCGCAGGTCGACGCCACTGCGGCAGGCTGATCAGCAGCACCGCGCTGATGATCACCAGCATCGCCAGCGCTTCTTCGATGCCGATGGTCTCGCCGACAAACACCACACCGAGCAACACCGCCACCGCCGGGTTGACGTAGGCATAACTGGTCGCTGCCGCCGGGCGCACGTGTTTGAGCAGATACATGTAGGAATTGAAGGCGATGATCGAGCCGAAGAAAATCAGATAGACCAGCGCCAGCCACCCTTCGAGCGGCGGCATGGCTTGCAGGTGCTCGCCGCTCAGCGCACTGCCGATCAGCAAGACCACGCCGCCGACGAGCATTTCCACCGCACTGGCCATCGCCCCCGCCGGCAATGGCAGGTATTTGCTCCACACCGAGCCGAACGCCCAGCTCGCCGCCGCGAAAATCAGCAACATCGCACCGAGCGGGCTCGATTGCAGGTTGGAACCCATATTGAGCATGGCGATGCCAATAATCCCCAGCGCCACACCCGCCCACTCCAGCCGCGTATTGCGCGCGCCCCAGAAGTAACCGAACAACAAGGTGAACAGCGGCACCGTCGCCACCGCCAGCGCAGCGACACCTGACGCCACGCCGGTGTGCTCCGCCACGCTGACCGCGCCATTCCCAAAACTGAGCAGCAGAATGCCGACCAGCCCCGCCGCTTTCCACTGCGCCCAGGTCGGCGCCGGCGCCCCGCGCCAGCGCAGCCAGGCGTACATCAAGCTGCCGGCAATGACAAAGCGCACCCCGGCCAGCAACAGCGGCGGCCAGTATTCGACGCCGATGCGAATCACCAGATAGGTCGACCCCCAGATCACGTACAACGCAAAAAACGCAGCGATCAACGGCAGGGAAAAACGGCGCAAGGCAGGCATGGGAAGCTCGACAGTCAGAT
>NZ_WBRZ01000159.1:0-13287 GCF_008923895.1 Pseudomonas sp. GXM4 | reverse complement strand
CCCGGGACGCTCTGCGTCCCATCCAAAGCCGAACGCAGAGCGTCCGTTGAGGCATTCCCACGCAGAGCGTGGGAACGATCATCTCCTGCACAGCAGATCAGCGTACGGCACTAACCCCATCCAGGGTCGAAAACGAGGTGTCCTTGGCGGTCAGCAGGAAATCGCGCATATACGGCGCGTCGAGCATGTCGGTGCGAATCGCCGCGTACAGCGTCGCGAACAAGCCCTTTTCACCCAACCGTTTGCCCTTCACATAGCCGCGCGAGCTGTATTCATGCAGCGCCCAGTGCGGCATGCCGCAGACGCCACGGCCGCTGGCGACCAGTTGCATCATCATCACCGTCAGCTCGGAAGTGCGCACCTGCGCCGGTTCGATGTCGGCCGGTTCGAGGAAGCGGGTGAAGATGTCCAGGCGATCGCGCTCGACCGGGTAGGTGATCAGCGTTTCCGTCAACAAGTCTTCAGGAACGATGTACGGCTTGCTCGCCAGCGCATGCTGGTTGGCCACCGCGAGCATGGCCTCGTAGGTGAACAGCGGCACGTAAGTGATGCCGGCAATTTCCAGCGGATCGGAGGTCACCACCAGATCCAGATCGCCACGGGCCAGTGCCGGCAGCGGCGCGAAAGCGAAACCCGAAGCCAGGTCCAGCTCGACTTCCGGCCAGGCATCGCGGAACTGGTCGATGGTCGGCATCAGCCACTGGAAGCAGCTGTGGCATTCGATCGCCATGTGCAGACGCCCGGCGGTGCCACCGGCCAGCCGACCAATGTCCCGTTCCGCAGCTCGCAACAGCGGCAGAGTGGCGTCGGCCAGTTGCAGCAGGCGCAGACCGGCGCTGGTGAAGCGCACCGGTTTGGTCTTGCGCACGAACAACTGCATGCCCATGCGCTCTTCCAGCTCTTTGAACTGGTGCGACAAGGCTGACTGCGTCAGATGCAGGCGGTCAGCGGCATCGACAAGGCTGTCGGCTTCGCGCAGGGCGTGCAGGGTTTTCAGATGTCGGATTTCAAGCACCGGCGGGCTCCATGAAGAAAACTTGTGACGAATGCGTGGAAGGTGAGTTTGTCTCATGAAGCAATCTTTGTCGATCTGCCGGCCAGGATCCGGCGATGCAATCGACAGCGGACCGCTCGGCAGTCTTCATCAAACTGTCATGCAACTGTGGCAGCGCGCTCGCACGAACTTCATCAGACTCGCGCTCTACTGGGGTGCTGCGTTTTGGTGTTTTTCATGTTCAAGAGATTTCTTTCAGTCGCGGCCGCGTTGGCCGCGCTTTTGTTCGGGGCCGGCTCGTTGGCAGCCGCGCGCTGTGATGTCAACGTGCCGACCGAGCACGCCGAGCTGGCGCAGGTCAGTCTTGCCTATCAAAGTATCGGTCGTGCATCGGACCCGGCGCTGTTGCTGGTCATGGGCCTGGGTGGGCAGTTGATCCACTGGCCGGACGAAGTCGTGGTCGCTTTGTGCCAGCAGGGTTTCCGCGTGATCCGCTATGACAACCGCGACGTCGGATTGTCGACCTGGCGGCAGGCACCGATCGAGGCCAATCTGACCTTCGAAGTGCTGCGTTACAAGCTCGGTCTGCCGGTCTCGGCCCCGTACAGCCTGACCGACATGGCCGAGGATGCGCTGGGCTTGATGACGGCGCTGAAGGTTGAGCAATTCCACGTGCTCGGCGCGAGCATGGGCGGGATGATCGCCCAGCACATGGCGGCGATGGCGCCGCAGCGGGTGGAAAGCCTGACGCTGATCATGACCACTTCCGGCGCTGAAGGCCTGCCGGCGCCGAGTGCGGCGCTGGTGCAGTTGCTCTCGCGGCGGGGCGCGCCGAACCGCGAAGTGGCGCTGGAGCAACAGGCCGATCTGCTCGCGGCACTCGGTAGCCCGGCGGTAACCGATGATCGCCAAGCGCTGTTGCAACAGGCGGCGGCGTCCTACGACCGCGCGTTCAACCCCGAAGGCGTCAAACGGCAGATCATGGCGATACTTGCCGAACCCAGTCGCGTGGCTTTGCTCAATCAACTGCGCGTGCCGACCCTGGTGGTGCATGGCACGGCAGATCCGCTGCTGCCGGTGATGCACGGCGTACATCTAGCGGCGCACATTCAGGGCAGTCAGTTGAAACTGATTCCGGGGCTGGCGCATCGCTTTCAGGAGGCGTTCAAGGAACCGTTGCTGGCGGCGGTGCTGCCGTATCTGCAGGCGCATCGCGAGGATACTTCGCATTGGGCGCAGGTCGATCCGGCGGCGCCGAACAATCTGCTGTAACAGTGCCAGCATCCTGTCGCCAAAAAAATATCAATGTGCCACTATTGTTTGCCGCGTTGTTGCCGATAAGGCGCAGGAACGTTTTCAGACATAGGGACTTGATCCATGATTTTTCGCGCTACACGTCAATGGGCCGCGCTGGCTCTGCTCGCCGTACTGACTCTCACCGGCTGCGCCCATGTGCAACCGCCCGTGGCCCTGGACAAACAGTTCTGGGATGCCAAAGAGCCGACCATCGGTGTGGCCATTACCGTCGTACCGTCGCCGGTGCTGGCGCTGACCGGCAATCAGGGCATCCTCGATTACGCCATCAATGCCGGCGTCAACAGCAAGCTCAGCGCCAATGTCGAGACCTGGCAGGTGCGCGATCTGGAAACCCTGCCCGACGCCATCGTCGCCAAGCTGCAAGCCAAGGGCTACAAGGCCAAGCGCATTGATGAAAAGGTCGATCTGAAGACCTTCAAGGAAGTCGATTTCCGCGAGGGCTACATGACCAAGGACCTGTCGCCGATGAAAGCTGCCCACGGCATCGACCGTCTGTTGCTGGTGTCGATTTATGCCACCGGTGCCACCCGTAGCTACTACAGCATCGTGCCTACCAGCGTGCCGATGGCCCAGGTCGGCGGCCAGGGCATGGTGATCGATCTGTCGGACAACAAACTCTTGTGGTACCAGCCATTCGCCGCTGTGCAAGCCGCGCAAGGCGAGTGGGACGAGCCGTCTTACACTAACCTGTCCAACGCGTTTTATCAGGCGATGGATAACAGCCGTCAGCAAATGATCGCCCCGTTCGCGCAATGAAACGTCTGGCGCTGACCCTCGCGGTGATCTCGCTGCTGGTGTTGCCTGGCTGTGCGCAGAAACCGGCACCCGAGGCCGGTTTCAAGGATCAGGCCGCCATGAGCTATGTGCAGGCACACGGGCTGAAGGTCGACGTGCAACTGCCGGCGGAGTTTGTCGGCGCCAGCACGGTGATCGACAGCAAGGCGGCGGTGAACGCGGCCAATTCCAGTTACACGCTGGTGTCGAGCTCCGGCGCGGGCGCCGGGCTGGCGGGGATTCTGGTGGCCAGTCTGATCAACACGCAAATGGGTTCCGGTACGTTACAGCGCGATGCCGAAAAAGCCGCGCTGAACGAATCGCGGCCGCTGGCCGACCTGCTCGCCGGCGTGCCGTTGCAGGAGCGCTTGCAACAGCGTTTTCAGGCGGCGTCGCAAGTGTCCGGATTCAAGCAGGGGGCAGGTGCGGTGACGGCACGGTTGCTGATCGAACCGAAGCTGATGCTGACGCCCGATCGCGGCAGTTTCGTGCTGGTCAATCAGGTGCAATTGCAGGATATCGCCGGCTCGGCGCTGTACCGCATGCGCATCGAAGTGGCCAGTCAGCCGATCCGTCGTTGCGGCAAGCAATGCATCGATGACGGCGCCCTTGACCTGGCCAAGGTCACCGCCGTGCTGGATGAATGCATTGACGAATCCATGCGCGTGTTGAGCGCCGATCTGATGCAACCGACGCCACCGCCCGCCGCGCAGGAAACCCTGCGTTACGTGCTCGACGGCCAGCGCGTGGTCGAGCGCGGTTATCAGCTGGCGCAGAACGGCAACTACTGGCGCTACCGCAATCTCTACGGTGCGGTGAAGTCAGTGCCGGTGCCGTTCGAGGATGCCTTGTCGTCCGCGCAACTGGCCCGAGTCTACGGTCGCTAGAGGCAGATGCGCGTGGGTTCAGGCATGCAGCCTGACCCACACGCTCACCAGCACCGTCGCCGCTATCAACCAGGCCACCGCCGCCACCGCCAGTGACGCTTCCAGGCGCATGCGGTCGACCATCACATACAACGTCGCCAGGTACACGAAGTAGGGAATGATCGACCACATGCCGAACACGATCGTGGTCTTCAGGTCGTCGACCGAACGGCCCTTGCCGACGATGTAGTGCGCAATCAGGGCAAAGGTCGGGAACAGCGGCACCAGACCGGCGATGTAATAGTTCCTGGTCTTGGACAGCGCCGCGAGGATCAGCACCACTGCGGCGCCGATGGCGGCTTTCAGAATCAGATCCATCAGTGGCTCAGCCCGTACTTTTTGACTTTGTCGAACAGCGTGGTCTTGGCCATGCCCAGTTCCTGGCTGGCCTGGGTCAGGTTGCCGCCGCTGCGTTGCAAGGCGTCGACCAGCAGATTGCGCTCGAACGCTTCCACCGCTTCGGCAAACGCCAGACCCTGGCCGGCGCTGGCCCCGGATTTCTTGAAGGCCGGCAGGCCGAGGGCGAAGCGTTCGGCGACATTGCGCAGTTCGCGCACGTTGCCCGGCCAGTCGTGGCTCATCAGGTTCGACAGGGTCTGGTTGTCCAGCTCCGGTAGTGCGCGATCAAAGCGCAGCGCCGATTGCTGAGTGAAGTGTTCGAACAGTTGCAGGATGTCTTCGCGGCGTTCGCGCAGCGGTGGCAATTCCAGGGTCACGACATTGAGGCGGTAGTACAAGTCGCTGCGAAACTCGCCGGCCTTGCTCGACTCATCAAGGTCGGATTTGGTCGCCGCAATCACCCGGCAATCCACGGCCACGCTCTGGTTCGAGCCGAGACGTTCGAGGGTGCGTTCCTGCAATACGCGCAGCAACTTGATCTGCAACGGCAGCGGCATGCTTTCCACTTCGTCGAGGAACAGCGTACCGCCGTCGGCGTGCTCGATCTTGCCGATGCGGCGTTTGCCGGCGCCGGTGAAGGCGTTGGCTTCGTGGCCGAAGATCTCGCTTTCAAAAAGGTTTTCCGGCAGGCCGCCGCAATTCAGCGCGACGAACTGTTTGCTGTGGCGCCGACTGAAATCGTGCAGGCAACGAGCGACCAGTTCCTTGCCGGTGCCGGTCTCGCCTTCGATCAAGACGTTGGCCGAAGTGTCGGCGACGTTGGCGATCAGTTCGCGCAGGTTCTGCATCGCTGGTGAACGGCCGATGATCCGCCCTTCAAGGGAGTCGCGTTCAGCCAGTTGCCGACGCAACGAGGAAACCTCGCGGGCGAGGCTGCGTTGCTCCAGCGCCCGTCGCGCGACATCGACCAGGCGCTCCGGCGAGAACGGTTTTTCCATGAAGTCGTAGGCGCCTTTCTGCATCGCGCCGACGGCCATGGAAATGTCGCCGTGGCCGGTGATCAGCACCACCGGCAGGCTGCGGTCACGTTGCTTGAGACGGGTGAGCAATTCCAGGCCATCGATGCCCGGCAGGCGGATGTCGCTGATAACGATGCCGGCAAAGTTGTCGCCGACCTGCGCCAATGCTTCTTCGGCACTGCCGACGCCGATGCACGGAATGTCTTCGAGGGTCAGCGCCTGTTGGCAGCCGAGCAGCACATGGGGGTCGTCTTCGACAATCAGCACACTGAGTTCAGGGTTCATATTGGCTCGGCAGGAGTAGGGCTTACCAACGGTAAACTGAGGACGAAAGTGGTGCCACCGCCGGCCGGGTGTTCGACACCCAGGTGCCCGCCGGTAGCGGCGGCGAGGCTGGCGGACAGGGTCAGGCCCAGTCCCAGGCCTTGCTCGCCAGGTTTGGTGGTGAAGAACGGTTCGAACAGATGCTTGCGCGCTTCGGCGTCGATGCCGTGGCCGTTGTCACGCACCCGCAAGCGATACTTGCCGTTGAATTCTTCACCCTCCAGCCACAGTTGCGGCTGCGGTTGCGCGTGCATGGCGTCGAGGGCGTTGCCGATCAGGTTGACGAGGATCTGTTCGAGGCGGGTCTGATCGATCAGCAGCTGCACATCGGCAAACTGCCGGTGAATCTGCAGCGCGGTGTTTTCCACACGCGCGCCGAGCACTTGCAAGGCGGCGTCGACGGCTTTGCCGAGACTGGCCTGACCCTTGTTGTCGCCGCGCCGGGCAAACGAACGCAGGCTGGCGGTGATCCGGCCCATGCGGTCGATCAGGTCGTTGATGGTCTTGAGGTTGGTGCTGGCGACGTCGAGCTGGCCGCGCTCGAGAAAGCGCACGGTGTTGCCCGACAGCGTGCGCATCGCCGCCAGCGGCTGGTTCAGTTCATGGGCAATGCTGGTCGACATCTGGCCGATGGCCGCGAGTTTGCCGGCCTGCACCAGTTCATCCTGGGCGCGGCGCAAAGTCTCCTCGGCCTGGCGGCGCTCGCGGATCTGACTCTTCAGGCGTTCGTTGCTGGCGCGCAGATCGGCGGTGCGTTCGGTAATCCGACGTTCGAGTTGGCTGTTGGCTTCCTGCAACGCTTCGCGGGCGGCGAGGCGGGTGGCGAGGACTTTGCGCCGCTCGTTCCAGGCAATCAGCAGAAAAGCGAACAGGGCAAACGCCACCGCCACCAGAATGCCTTGGTTGATCGCTTCGCGGCGCAGGTCCTGCAACGGCGTGAGCAGGGTGAAATTCCACGGCGTGTCACTCAGCAGTCGGGTTTGCGCCAGATAACTGATGTCGTCTTCGTCGGGCTGTAATTCGCTGTTGGCCGGGAAGGTCAGTTTCTCCACGCCCTCGGCCAGTGTCTCGCGGGCCAGCGGTTGCAGTTCGTTGAGTGGAAACCAGTAATACTGCAGGCTGCGGGCGAGTTTTTCCTTGACCTCGTCGCTGAGCGGGATCACCGATTTCAGCCGTCGCGCCGGATCGCTGGACAGAATGATGATGCCGTTCTCATCGCTGACGAACGCTTCCAGACGCGCCCGTTGCCAGCGCTCTTCCATGGCTTCCAGACGCACCTTGACCACCGCGACACCGATGATCTTGCCGTGCTCTTCGAGGCCGTGGGCGAGGTAGTAACCGGGTTCACCATTGGTGCTGCCGATGCCATAGAAGCGCCCGGGCTGGCCGCGCACGGCGTCCTTGAAATAGGCGCGGAAGGACAGGTCTTCACCCAGGTAACTGTCGACATCGCGCCAGTTGCTGGTGGCCATGACCCGGCCGGTGGTGTCCATGACGTAGATGGCCCGGCTGCGGCTGCGGCGGTTCAGGCCTTCGAGGTAATCGTTGACCGTCTGCCGGTGCTCCGGGGTCGGGTCGGCCAGCAACTGCGGCACACTGGTTTCGAGTTCCAGCAGACTGGGCAGGTAGGTGTATTTGCTGATCTCGCTTTCGACCGCGCGGGCGTGCAGTTCCAGCTGACGCTGACCGTTCTCGCCGAGGCTGCGGATGCCGAAGTGTTCACTGGTCCAGAAGCCGATGAAACCCAGTCCGACCATCAGGGCGATGATCAGCGGCGGCAGAAACAGATGACGGATCAGACGGGGCTTCACGGCAAGTGATGGCTCTGCAGCGCGATAAAGAGTGGGGTCGCATTTCATCACAGATGCCTTGGGTCAACCACAACACTTGTTTGTGCCTGTGGCGAGGGGATTTATCCCCGTTGGGCCGCGAAGCGGCCCCAAAACGATCACTGCGGTTTAACTGAAAGACCGCATGCACAGGTTTTTACGACTGCTGCGCAGCCGGACGGGGATAAATCCCCTCGCCACAGGGGATCTCATTGTCAGGCTGCCCGCACCCCACAGACAGGGTGCGGGTGTGTTGCTTTTAGTGCTGCAGGATTTTCTCAAGGAAGTGCTGCGCGCGTTCGGAGCGGGCGCTGATGTCGCCGAAGAATTCCTCTTTCGGGCAGTCTTCGATGATCTTGCCCTGGTCCATGAAGATCACCCGGTCCGCCACTTTACGGGCGAAGCCCATTTCGTGGGTCACGCACATCATGGTCATGCCTTCGTGGGCCAGCTGCACCATGACGTCGAGCACTTCATTGACCATTTCCGGGTCGAGCGCCGAGGTCGGTTCGTCGAACAGCATGACAATCGGGTCCATCGCCAGCGCACGGGCAATCGCCACACGCTGTTGCTGACCACCGGACAGTTGCCCCGGATGCTTGTGGGCGTGCGCCGACAAACCTACGCGCTCGAGCAGTTGCAGACCTTTTTTGGTCGCCTCTTCCTTGCTGCGACCGAGCACCTTGATCTGCGCGATGGTCAGGTTTTCGGTGATGGTCAGGTGCGGGAACAGTTCGAAATGCTGGAACACCATGCCCACGCGCGAACGCAGTTTCGGCAGGTTGGTTTTCGGGTCGGCGATTGACGTGCCGTCAACCACCACGTCACCTTTCTGGAACGGCTCCAGGGCGTTGACGCATTTGATCAGCGTCGACTTGCCGGAACCCGACGGGCCGCAGACCACGATCACTTCGCCTTTCTTGACCTCGGTGCTGCAATCAGTCAGCACCTGGAAGTCCCCATACCACTTGTTGATGTTTTTGATAGAGATCATACGGCGAACCTTTTTTGCAGACGCTTGACCAACCGCGAGGCGGCGAAGCTGATGATGAAGTACACGAGACCGGCGAAAATCAGGAACTCATTGGAGCGGCCGATGATGTCGCCGCTGGCACGCGAGGCGTTGAGGAAATCCACCAGGCCCACGGTGTAGACCAGCGAGGTGTCCTGGAACAGGATGATGCTCTGCTGCAGCAGCAGCGGGGTCATCTTGCGGAACGCCTGCGGCAGGATGATCAGGCGCATCATCTGCCCGTAGTTCATGCCCAGCGCTTGCGCGGCACCCATCTGGCCTTTGGAAATCGACTGCACACCGGCCCGGACGATTTCGCAGAAGTACGCCGCTTCAAACATCATGAACGCCACGACGCAAGAGGTGAACGCACCGATCGGCGTGTCTTCGCCGGTGATCCAGCGCAGCACGAACGGCACCGCCAGGTAGAACCAGGTGATCACCAGCAGCAGCGGAATCGAGCGGAAATAGTTGACGTAGGCGCCAGCGATGCTCGACAGCAGCTTGTTGTGCGACAGACGGCACAGCGCGAGGATCGTGCCGAGAATCATCCCGCCGATCACGCCCATGGCCATCAGCTTGAGGGTCATCACCATGCCGTTCCACAAACCGGGAATGGCCGGGACGATGCCACTGAAATCGAATTCCATTATTTACCCCCCACGGAGATCAGGCCGGGCACCGCGACTTTCTTCTCGACCAGGCGCATCAGCAGCATCAGGCTCATGTTGAGGGTGAAATAGATCAGCGTTGCCAGGGTGAACGCTTCGAACAGGTTGGCCGAGAACTCGGCGGTCTGTTTGGTCTGCGCCAGCAATTCCATCAAACCGATCAGGGACGCCACGGAGGAGTTCTTGAACACGTTCAAAAATTCCGAGGTGAGCGGCGGAATGATGATCCGGTAGGCCTGGGGCAGCAGCACGTTCCAGTAGATCTGCGGCAGTTTGAAACCCATCGCGCGGGCGGCGGATTCCTGGCCACGAGGCAGCGCCTGGATACCGGTACGCACTTGCTCGCAGACACGGGCGGCGGTGAACAGACCGAGGCAGACGACAACGCTCAGGTAGGCCGAAGTAGTCGGGTTGAGGTCCTGCTTGTACCACTCCTGCAGATCCGGCGGCAGCAGATCGGGCACCAGGAAGTACCAGATGAACAGCTGCACCAGCAGCGGCACGTTACGGAACAGCTCGACGTAGCAGGTCGCGATGCCCGATACGATGCGGTTCGGCACGGTGCGCATGATGCCCAGCAGCGAGCCGAGCAGCAGGGCGATGATCCACGCCACGACGGCGATGGCGATGGTCCAGCCCAGACCGGAGATGAACCAGTCGAGATAGGTCTCGCTGCCCACGCCGGTGGACTTGAAGAACACGCCCCAGTCCCAGTTGTAATTCATTAGGGTCTCCCCTCGATTCGATCGATGTACAAGTGCCCGCCTGGGGAACTCCGTTCCCTCCCCAGTCTTTTTTCAAAGACCGGGCACACGCGATCGGCTCGACAGCCACCGGTTCGAGTGTTTCCAGAAAAATGCCAGCAGGGAGTGACCATCCCCTGAAAAGGCAGGCGCCTCCTCAGGGGATAAGGTTAGTCAGAAAATCAGGACTTCTTGTCGTCAGCCGCTTTGTCGGTCGGATTGGCGATCAGGGTCTTGAGCTCGTCGCTCATCGGGAAGTTCAGGTTCAGGCCTTTTGGCGGAATCGGCTGCATGAACCACTTCTCGTAGATCTTGTTGATTTCGCCCGAAGCGTAGGTGGCCTTGATCGCGTCATCCACAGCCTTTTTGAACGGCTCGTCGCCTTTGCGCATCATGCAGCCGTAGATTTCGTACGACTGTGGCGTGCCGGTCACTTCCCAATCGGCGGCTTTCTTGGCCTTGGCGGCTTCGCCGGCCAGCAGTGCGTCATCCATCATGAAGGCAACGGCACGGCCCGATTCCAGCATCTGGAAGGACTCGCCGTGGTCTTTGGCGGAGATGACGTTCATGCCCATCTGCTTGTCGGCGTTCATCGCCTTGAGGATGCGCTCGGAGGTGGTGCCGGCGGTGGTTACGACGTTCTTGCCTTTCAGATCGTCGAAATCCTTGTACTTGGAGTCTTTCTTGGACAGCAGACGGGTACCGATTTCGAAGATGCCGACGGAGAAGTCGACCTGCTGCTGACGCTCGACGTTGTTGGTGGTCGAACCGCACTCGACGTCCACGGTGCCGTTCTGCACCAGCGGGATACGGGTCTGCGAGGTAACGAGGTTGTATTTGACTTGCAGGTTCGGCAGGTCGAGGTCTTTCTTGATCGCTTCGACGATTGCCAGCTGGATGTCGTGCGAGTAGCCGACCGGCTTGCCGGATGCATCAGCGATGTAGGAGAACGGAATGGAGGCGTCACGGTGGCCCAGGGTGATGACACCGGACTCTTTGATCTTCTTCAGGGTGCCGGTGAGCTCGGCGGCGAAAACTGGCGTGCTGATCAGAGCGGCAGCAATGGCTGCGCCCAGGATATGGGGAACGATGCGCATCAAATTTTCCTCGACATTGTTTTTTTTATGGAGCCAGTTTGTCGGCCCTTTTTGTGCTTCGAATGCCTGACGGCTCCTGAAGTGTCGGCACCGCAGGCATTCGTCGAGAGAGTGTAGAGCATGACTCGTGCCAGACCAGTCACAGTCGGTTAACCAGTTGTTTTATAACGTTATTAAAGTTTTATGGCGGTACTTTTTTGAGGGTGAGATCCGGTTAACCGAATCGACTGTGGAGTCGCGTTCGGAAAACCGAACGATCAAAAGCCCCTCACCCTAACCCTCTCCCGGAGGGAGAGGGGACTGACTGCGGTGGATGGTCGAGTTACGGCGACGTGAGATACCGAGTCGACCTCGGACTTTGGAAGCCACGGAGATCGGCTCCCTTTCCCCCTCTACCCCTTGGGGGAGAGGGCTGGGGTGAGGGGGAAAAGATCTAACTGCCCCAATCAGGTTCAACAAAGTCCACATAACAAAAAGCCCCTGAATCTCTCGATTCAGGGGCTTTCGTTTAAACGGTGAGATCAAGCCGCCTCGATCTTCCGGTTCTGCTCAACCTTGCCCAGATACGTCGACAGCTTCTGCTGTTCCTCCGCAGTGGTGAACAAGCCTAGCTTGGTGCGGCGCCACAGGATGTCGTGCGCCGTAGTGGCCCACTCTTCGCTGCACAGGTAATCGACTTCGCGGGTGTAGAGCCCGCCGCCGATGTGCTCACCCATGTCGGCCAGGCTTTCCACGCCTTCAAGCATGCGCCAGGTGCGGCTGCCGTAGGTGACGGCCCAGCGCCGGGCGATTTCGGTCGGGACGAAATCGAACTTGTCGCGAATTCGCGCGCTCAGCGCCTCTGGCGTGGTCATGTCTTCGCCGCCGGGCAGGGTGGCGGTCGCGGTCCAGCTCGGGCGCATCTGGGTGAAGAACGGCATCAACTGCGCCATCGCCGACTCGGCGAGTTTGCGGTAAGTGGTGAGCTTGCCACCGAACACCGACAGCAACGGCGCTTCTTCGGCACTGCCCGACAGCGCAAGGGTGTAATCGCGGGTCACTGCCGACGGGTTGTCGGATTCGTCGTTGCACAGCGGCCGAACGCCCGAGTAACTGTGCAGGATGTCTTCGCGGCTCAGCTGCTTCTTGAAGTGGGCGTTGACCACTTTCAGCACGTAATCGGTTTCGCCTTCGGTGATCGCCACTTTCGCCGGGTCGCCGGTGTACTCGCGGTCGGTAGTGCCGATCAGGGTGAAGTGGTTCAGGTACGGAATGGTGAAAACGATGCGCTGATCTTCGTTTTGCAGAATGTGCGCATGTTCGCCTTCGTACAGTTTCGGCACGATGATGTGGCTGCCCTGGATCAAACGGATGCCATACGGCGATTCCATCTTCAGGTCGTCACGAATGAACTTCGCCACCCACGGACCGGCGGCGTTGACCAGGGCTTTGGCGGTGATCGAAAACAGGCTGCCGTCGGCGCGCTCCAGATGCAGATGCCACAAACCTTTGGTGCGGCGGGCACTGACACAGCGGGTCTGGGTGTGCACGTGGGCGCCTTTTTCGCGGGCGGCCATGGCGTTCAGGACCACGAGGCGGGCGTCATCGACCCAGCAGTCGGAGTATTCGAAGCCTTTCTTGATTTCGCTTTTCAGCGCGCTGTCGGCGCCGAACTTCAGGCTTTTCGAACCCGGCAGTTTTTCGCGCTTGCCGAGGTTGTCGTAAAGGAACAGGCCGGCACGAATCATCCACGCTGGACGCAGGTGCGGGCGGTGCGGCAGGACGAAACGCATCGGTTTGACGATGTGCGGCGCTTTCGCCAGCAGCACTTCGCGCTCGGCCAGCGCTTCGCGCACCAGACGGAATTCGTAATGCTCCAGATAGCGCAGGCCACCGTGGATCAGCTTGCTGCTGGCCGACGAGGTGTGGCTGGCCAGGTCATCTTTTTCGCAAAGGAACACCGAAAGACCGCGACCGGCGGCATCCGCTGCGATCCCCACGCCATTGATCCCGCCGCCAATCACGGCAACGTCATAGATCTCGGAGAGAGGGGGCGTACGCAAGGTAGAGGTGGACATCGGCTGGCCTCGGTTCTTTTGGTTTTATGTATTGGAAATCGAACATTAATGTTCATTTGCGAAAATGGTAGCCCATAAACACGCGCGCAGCCAGTCGCGTTCGATTGAAAAAACTCATCGAAGGGCCGAGAAAGGAAAATATCCGAACATTAAAAGCAAAAGATCGCAGCCTTCGGCAGCTCCTA
>NZ_WBRZ01000158.1:0-13323 GCF_008923895.1 Pseudomonas sp. GXM4 | reverse complement strand
CTCGCGAAGGCGTCAGCCCGGAAAACACAACTGTCAGATTTAGTCTTCCAGCAGCTCTTCAGCCTGACCGAGGATGTTTTCCAGGGTAAAACCGAACTCTTCGAACAATGCCGAAGCCGGCGCCGACTCACCGTAGGTGGTCATGCCGATCACGCGGCCTTCCAGACCCACGTACTTGAACCAGAAGTCGGCGTGGGCCGCTTCGATGGCAATACGCGCGCTGACCTGCAACGGCAGAACCGACTGCTTGTACTCCGCATCCTGAGCATCAAACGCGCTGGTGCAAGGCATCGAAACCACGCGAACCTTGCGGCCCTGCTCGGTCAGTTTGTCGAAGGCTTGAACCGCCAGACCGACTTCCGAACCGGTGGCGATCAGGATCAGCTCCGGCTCGCCTGCGCAGTCCTTGAGCACATAACCACCACGGCTGATGTTGGCAATCTGGCCAGCGTCGCGTTCCTGATGTTGCAGGTTCTGCCGCGAGAAGATCAGCGCCGAAGGGCCGTCCTTGCGCTCCAGCGCGTTTTTCCAGGCCACTGCCGATTCCACGGCGTCGGCTGGGCGCCAGGTGTCGAGGTTCGGCGTGCTGCGCAGGCTGGTCAATTGCTCGATCGGCTGGTGCGTCGGGCCGTCTTCGCCCAGACCGATGGAGTCGTGGGTGTAGACGTGGATCACGCGTTTCTTCATCAAAGCCGACATGCGTACGGCGTTGCGCGCGTATTCCATGAACATCAGGAAGGTCGCGCCGTAAGGCACCAGGCCGCCGTGCAGGGCGACGCCGTTCATGATCGCGGTCATGCCGAACTCGCGCACGCCGTAGTACATGTAGTTGCCGCTGGCGTCTTCAGCGCTGACGCCTTTGCAGCCTTTCCACAGGGTCAGGTTGGAGCCGGCGAGGTCAGCCGAACCGCCGAGCATTTCCGGCAGCAGCGGGCCGAAGGCGTTGAGGGTGTTCTGGCTGGCTTTGCGGCTGGCGATGGTTTCGCCCTTGGCCGCGACTTCGGCAATATAGGCCGAGGCTTTTTCCGAGAAGTCGGCCGGCAGTTCGCCGCTCAGACGACGGATCAGCTCGTTGGCTTCAGTCGGGAACGCAGCGGAGTAGGCGGCGAAACGCTGATCCCACTCTGCTTCGACCGCGCGGCCAGCTTCTTTGGCGTCCCACTCCGCATAGATCTCGGCCGGGACTTCGAACGGGCCGTGGTTCCAGTTCAGCGCCTGACGGGTCAGGGCGATTTCCGCGTCACCCAGTGGGGCGCCGTGGCAATCTTCCTTGCCCTGCTTGTTCGGCGAACCGAAACCGATGGTGGTCTTGCAGCAGATCAGCGTCGGTTGAGCGCTCTTGCGTGCGGTTTCGATGGCGGTCTTGATCTCTTCCGGATCGTGGCCGTCGACGTTGCGGATCACCTGCCAGTTGTAGGCTTCGAAACGCTTCGGCGTGTCATCGGTGAACCAGCCTTCGACTTCACCGTCAATGGAAATGCCGTTGTCATCGTAGAAGGCAATCAGCTTGCCCAAGCCCAGCGTGCCGGCCAGGGAAGCGACTTCGTGGGAAATGCCTTCCATCATGCAGCCATCACCGAGGAACACGTAGGTGTGGTGGTCAACGATGTTGTGGCCGGGACGGTTGAACTGCGCGCCCATGACTTTTTCCGCCAAGGCGAAACCGACGGCGTTGGCCAGACCCTGACCCAGCGGACCGGTGGTGGTTTCGACGCCCGGGGTGTAACCGAATTCGGGATGACCTGGAGTGCGGCTGTGCAGTTGACGGAACTGCTTGAGGTCGTCGATCGACAGGTCGTAGCCGGTCAGGTGCAGCAGCGAGTAGATCAACATCGAGCCGTGGCCGTTGGACAGCACGAAGCGGTCACGGTCGGCGAACGACGGGTTGCTCGGGTTGTGCTTGAGGTAGTCGCGCCACAGCACTTCGGCAATATCTGCCATACCCATAGGGGCACCGGGATGGCCGCTGTTGGCTTTTTGCACGGCATCCATGCTGAGGGCACGAATGGCGTTGGCACGCTCACGACGGCTAGGCATCGCTGATCTCCTGGGTGTGAATAGACTGAAACGGAAAAAGGAGGGCATTTTCCCTCACCCATGCGCCTCGGGGCAATGACAGATAGTCATCGGCAGGCGTTTTTCCAATCGATAGCACAGGTTTCGCTTGGTGAAACCTTTCCGCTATTCGTTTGTAGAGACTGCCGTCCGCCGAGAAGTGCCATTTATCGAGCAATATCAAAACTTTTTGATATTGGCCTTGCGGTGCCTTGCCCCCGTCTCTAGACTGCCAGCCCTATGAACTTACGCGTGCCTTCCATTCGCCATGACGATTGCGACGAGCTGGCGGCCTTGTGCAAGGCCGGCGGCGATCCGCTGCGGCTGAATGTCTTGCGCGCGCTGGCCAACGATTCGTTTGGCGTGCTGGAGCTGGCGCAGATTTTCGGCATCGGCCAGTCGGGCATGAGCCACCACCTCAAGGTGCTGGCGCAAGCCGACCTGGTGGCGACACGCCGTGAGGGCAACGCGATTTTTTATCGTCGCGCCCTGCCCCACAGTGGATTGCTCGGCGGCAAGCTGCACGCGGCGTTGTTGGAAGAAGTCGACGATCTGGATCTGCCTGATGAAGTGCAAGCACGCATCGAGCAGGTTCATGGTCAGCGTGCCGCCGCCAGCCGGGACTTTTTCGCTCGGGTCGCGGAAAAATTTCGTGCCCAGCAGGACTTGATCGCAGGCCTGCCGCAGTACCGTGACAGCGTGCTGGCCCTGCTCGACAAACTGAACTTCGATGGTGCAGCCACGGCCATTGAAGTCGGCCCCGGCGATGGTGCTTTTCTGCCGGAACTGGCCCGTCGCTTCGGCACCGTAACCGCGCTGGACAACAGCCCGGCGATGCTCGAACTGGCGCGCCAGGTGTGTGAACGTGAACAGCTGGCTAACGTCAGCCTGCAATTGGCCGATGCATTGAACGGCACAAGCCTTCAAGCCGATTGCGTGGTGTTGAACATGGTCCTGCACCATTTCGCCGCCCCGGCCGATGCGCTCAGGCACATGGCCGACTTGCTGCAACCGGGCGGTAGCCTGCTCGTGACAGAGTTATGTAGCCACAACCAGAGTTGGGCCAGGGAGGCCTGCGGTGATCTCTGGTTGGGGTTTGAACAGGACGATCTGGCCCGTTGGGCCACCGCTGCGGGACTCGTTCCCGGGGAAAGCCTCTATGTAGGCTTACGTAATGGTTTCCAGATCCAGGTTCGCCACTTTCAGCGACCGGCTGGCGACACTCACCATCGGTAAATTCAGGAAAACATCGAGATGAGCGAATACTCCCTCTTCACCTCCGAGTCCGTGTCTGAAGGACATCCGGACAAAATCGCCGACCAGATTTCCGATGCGGTGCTGGACGCCATTATTGCCCAGGACAAACACGCTCGCGTGGCCGTGGAAACCCTGGTCAAGACCGGCGTGGCCATCGTTGCCGGTGAAGTGACCACCAGCGCCTGGGTCGACCTGGAGCAGATCGTTCGTGACGTGATTTGCGACATCGGCTACACCAGCTCCGAAGTCGGCTTCGACGGCGCGACCTGCGGCGTGATGAACATCATCGGCAAGCAGTCCCCTGACATCAACCAGGGTGTCGACCGCGCCAAGCCTGAAGATCAGGGCGCCGGCGACCAGGGTCTGATGTTCGGCTACGCCAGCAACGAAACCGACGTGCTGATGCCCGCGCCGATCACCTTCTCGCACCAGCTGGTGCAGCGTCAGGCTGAAGCACGCAAGTCGGGCCTGCTGCCTTGGCTGCGTCCGGATGCCAAGTCGCAAGTGACCTGCCGTTACGAAGGCGGCAAGGTTGTCGGCATCGACGCTGTGGTGCTGTCGACCCAGCACAACCCGGAAGTTTCCTACAAAGACCTGCGCGAAGGCGTGATGGAGCTGATCGTCAAGCACGTACTGCCTGCCGAACTGCTGAGCAAGGACACCCAGTTCCACATCAACCCGACCGGCCAGTTCATCATTGGCGGCCCGGTAGGTGACTGCGGTCTGACCGGCCGCAAGATCATCGTCGACAGCTACGGCGGCATGGCCCGTCACGGCGGCGGCGCATTCTCCGGCAAGGATCCATCGAAGGTTGACCGTTCGGCTGCCTACGCAGGCCGTTACGTGGCCAAGAACATCGTTGCGGCCGGCCTTGCCGAGCGTTGCGAGATTCAGGTGTCCTACGCGATCGGTGTGGCCCAGCCTACGTCGATCTCGTTGAACACCTTCGGCACCGGCAAGATCAGCGATGACAAGATCATCAAACTGGTGCGTGAAGTGTTCGACCTGCGTCCATACGCGATCACCACCATGCTCGACCTGCTGCACCCGATGTACCAGGAAACCGCAGCCTACGGCCACTTCGGTCGTGCGCCGCAGACCAAGACCGTTGGCGAAGACAGCTTCACCACGTTCACCTGGGAAAAAACCGACCGCGCCGACGCACTGCGTTCTGCCGCTGGCCTGTAATACCCTGGCTGCATGAAAGCCCCGCACAGTTCGCGCCGTGCGGGGCTTTTTCATGCCTGACAGATTTTTGAGATCCGTGTGGGAGCGAGCCTGCTCGCGAAGGCGCCCGCCCCGGCAACACCAGTTCCCCTGCCCCGAAACAGTTCGCAAAAAAGCCGCGCAACGTTCTTCAGATCCTCACCTACCCTTCAAGCATCACCCCCCGAGCAAGGACGCTCACAATGCTCTTCACACTGCGCCTGTTGCTGGCCTTCCTGCTGGCACTCATCACCCTCGTCAGCCAAGCCAACTGCCCGAACTGGGATCTTTCCCAAGCCCAACGCGAAATCACCGCCCTGCAAAACCGGATCGACCAATGGGACGACGCCTATCACCGCGAAGGCCGTTCATTGATCAGCGACGAACTCTATGACCAGTCCCGGCTGCGGCTGAAAGAATGGCAAGCCTGTTTCAACCAACCCTCATCCCCGCAGCCGTTGCGCACAGCTTCCGGCACGGTCACCCACCCCATCGCCCATACCGGTCTGGACAAGCTGCACAAAGCCGAAGACGTCGCCCACTGGTTGCGCGATCGCCAGAACGTCTGGGTGCAGCCCAAGGTCGACGGCGTGGCTGTCACGCTGATCTACCGCCAGGGAATATTGCAGCAGGCGATCAGTCGCGGTGACGGGGTCAACGGCCAGGACTGGACCGCCTCCGCGCGCATGATCGCAGCCATTCCGCAACGGTTGAGGCAGCCACGGGATCTGCTGGTACAGGGCGAACTTTATTGGCGCCTCAACGCACATGTTCAATCACAGTCCGGCAGCGTCAATGCCCGCGCCACCATCGCCGGGCTGATGGGACGCAAAACACTCGATGTTGAACAGGCCGCCGGGATCGGCCTGTTTGTCTGGGACTGGCCGCAAGGTCCTGTGCGGCTGCCGGAGAGATTGTCCGAACTTCAGGCATTGGGGTTCGCTGCAACCGAGCCTTTTACACAGCCCGTCAACCGATTCGAAGATGCGCAAAAATGGCGCGAGCACTGGTATCGCTCGCCCCTGCCCTTTGCCAGCGACGGCGTGGTGCTGCGTCAGAGCCAACGGCCACCCGCCGAACGCTGGCAGGCTCGCGCGCCGTATTGGGCGATCGCCTGGAAATACCCTTTCGCCCAGGCATTGGCCGAAGTGCGCAAGGTCAATTTCAAGATCGGCCGCACCGGGCGGATCACGCCGGTGCTGGAACTGCTGCCGGTCAGACTCGATGACCGCGAAATCAAACGGGTCAGTGTCAGCTCGCTCAAGCGCTGGCAAACCCTCGACATCCGTCCAGGCGATCAGGTGGCAATCAGTCTGGCCGGGCTGACCATTCCGCGCCTGGACAGTGTCGTGCTGCGCACCAGCGAACGGGCAGACATCAGCATTCCCGATGCCGGCGATTACCACATACTGAGCTGTTGGCAACCGACGCCGGGGTGTGAAAGCCAGTTTCTCGCGCGTCTGACCTGGATCAGTGGCAAGCAGGGCCTGGCCATGCAGCATGTCGGGCGTGGCACCTGGGAGAAACTTTTGGAAACAGGCCGTCTGAAACACCTGCTGGATTGGCTGACCCTCGATGCGTCAGAGCTTGCTAACATTGCCGGCCTCGGCGAGCGCAGCAGCGCACGGCTGATCGACAGTTTTCAGGGCGCGCGGCAACAGCCGTTCGCTCGATGGTTGAAAGCGCTGGGCATGCCGCCGACCGGACAGGCACAACTGGACGATTCGTGGCAGGCCCTGGCACAACGCGACACTGAACAATGGCAGGCAGAAGCCGGCATCGGCCCGGGACGCGCGGCGCAACTGAGCGCATTCTTTCGCGACCCGCAGGTACTGGCTTTGAGTGAAACCCTGAAAGCCGCCGGAATCGACGGCTTCTGAACCTGCAATCCCCGCCCGGCGGGAACCCAACGGCCGGCCAGACGCTCCAACAGCGCAGTGCCCTCCCACCCCGATTGCCTTTGCACATGGAGCTTTTATGAAATTTCTCGCACCGCTCGCCCTGCTTACTCTTTGCGGCGTCATGGCCGCCCCGGTCATGGCCGAAGAAGACGGCCCGGGCCTGACCGGTTGCGCTGCCAAGAAGCAGGGCATCATCAATCAGATCGAACAGGCCAAGTCGCGCGGCAACATGGAGCAGCAGGCAGGCCTGGAAACCGCACTGCGTGAAGTGAACGAACATTGCACCGACGCCGGGCTGAAGAAAGAGCGTGAGAACAAGGTGCTTGAAGCCAAGCATGAGGTGAGCCAGCGTCAGGCGGACCTCGACAAGGCCATGAAGAAGGGCGATCCGGAGAAGATCAACAAGCGCAAGGAAAAGCTCGCCGAGTCGCGCAAGGAACTGCAGGAAGCGCTGGACGAGATCGACAAGTAACCAAAGCCCTGTGGCGAGGGGATTTATCCCCGTCCGGCGGCGAAGCCGTCGCACATTCGACTGGTCGGGTCCGACTGAAAAAACCCGGTTGTATGGTTTTGGGGCTGCTTCGCAGCCCACCGGGGATAAATTCCCTCGCCACAAGGTACTCACTCGCCACAACGTACTCAGCAGCTTCAGGAATCAATGATCGCGAAACTCTTTATGGCAAGCACTGCAGGCATCCTCGACTTTCTGCACTGCCGGCCCGAGATTGCTGGCCTTGTACGGCTGAACCTGACTGGCGACCACCAGTTCACCGGTAGCCGCTTCGAGGGCGCGGGCCAGCTCCTGAAAACGCGCCTGTTTCTGCCAGACATCGTCCTTGGCGCTGGTGTGATCTTCTTCGCGCACCTGCGGGAAATGCTTCCAAGGCTCATGGGCCAACGCATCAAGTCTGACCGCGCCCTCGGCAAATTTCGGTCCGTCGAAGGCAATGCGCCCGCGCAACATGCCGCCGAGGTCTTCGCTGGTCTTGAGCATCTGCTTGAAGATGGCCTTGCGCTGGCCCAGCGGCGAATTCGGGTCGACGCCGCCACAGGCGGACAAGGTCAGACAGGCCAGCAATACAACAGCAATGGGTTTCAGAGTCATGATGGCTTCAGGTCGCGGAAATCGGCGGCCAGTATCCTCGGCTCACCGCCAAACACCAATAGCCCTATTAAAAATACGGGTTGGTCGAGCGCATGGAGCACTCGACCAACCGGCACAGGAATCACTCCATGAACAGCCGCTTCACGGCCTGGCGTCACCCGCTTATCGTCACCCTTCCACTGCTCGCCATCCTCGCCGGTTGCACAGGCGGCGACAGCGCCAAACCAAAAACCCATGCGCTGGCCACCTATTCCAGCGCGACCTGGGAAGCCTTGCCTGCGGTCTCCGACAGCGATCTGGTCGCCGGTTTCGGTTCCTGGCGCAGCGCGTGCACACGACTCAAAGCCGACGCAGTCTGGGGGCCGACCTGCGCTGCGGCGGTGAATGTGCCGCAAAGCGCCGCCGAGATTCGTGCATTCCTCAAGCAGAATCTCGATGTCTACGGCCTGCGCGCCGAGAATGACAACCCCAATGGTCTGATCACTGGCTACTACGAACCGGTGTACCCCGGCAGCCTGACGCCAACCGCAACGGCGAACGTGCCGGTGTATGGCGTGCCGGATGACATGATCATCGTCTCGCTCGACAGCATCTACCCGGAATTGAAGGGCAAGCGCCTGCGCGGTCGCCTCGAAGGCCGCGTGCTCAAGCCTTACGACGACGCGGCGACCATCGAATCCAAAGGCGTGAACGCACCGGTTGTTGCCTATCTGACTGATCCGATGAATCTGCAATTTCTGCAGATCCAGGGCTCGGGCCGGATCCAGACCGAGGACGGCAAACAGTTGCGCATCGCCTACGCCGATCAGAACGGCCACCCGTACCGACCGATCGGTCGCTGGCTGGTCGAGCAAGGCGAGCTGAAGAAAGAAGACGTGACCATGAGCGCGATCAGCAACTGGGCCAAGGCCAACCCGACGCGCATTCCGGAACTGCTCGCCAGCAACCCGAGCTACGTGTTCTTCACCCGCAACCCGGACAGCAACGAAGGCCCGCGTGGCTCGCTGAACGTGCCGCTGACCGCCGGCTACAGCGCGGCGGTGGATCGCAAGGTGATTCCGTTGGGCAGTCTGTTATGGCTGTCGACCACCAAACCGGATGGCACCCCACTGGTGCGCCCGGTCGCGGCGCAGGATACCGGTGGCGCGATTGCCGGCGAGGTGCGCGCGGATCTGTTCTGGGGCACGGGTGATGCGGCCGGGCAACTGGCCGGGGACATGAAGCAGCAGGGGCAGATCTGGATGCTCTGGCCTAAAGGAAAAGAGTTGCCGCAAGTGCCGCAGGTGGCTGACAAACCCTAAAGGCAAAAGATCGCAGCCTTCGGCAGCTCCTACAGGAGTATGCATTTCTCTGTAGGAGCTGCCGCAGGCTGCGATCTTTTGACCTTGCTTTTAAATGGACACAAAGAAAAACGAAGCAATCAGCCCCATCCCGATAAACCACACCACCGAACGCAGTGCAGCCCAGTCAGCCAGGTAGCAAATGATGTACAGCAGGCGACTGGTGATAAACAGCACGGCCAGCACATTGACCGTCACCAGCTGCGCCGTGCCGACCAGATGCGCAACGATCACTGCGGCAGCAAACGCGGGCGTCACTTCAAAGCTGTTCAGTTGCGCGGCATGGGCGCGACGGGCGACGCCATCGACGCTGTCGAGAAAGTCCCGTGGATCGTAATTGTCCTTGAGGCGGAAACCGCCGGTGGCCTTCGCCACGATCGTGCACACGTACGGCAGGAAAATCGCGATCAACACACACCACAGAGCCACTGTCATAACGTCGTCCTTTTTTCGATTGGAGAAATTGGCGAGCGATCAGAAATTCATCACCAGCATGCCGATCAGCACCTGCCCACAGGCTAAGAGCCGCGCCCGGCCGAAAGGTTCTTTCAGCTGGATATAACACGGCACTTCCAGCGCGCCGTCGATTAGTCAGATTATTGATTCGCCATGTGTCAGCAGCTGTTTATACTGCAACCACCGCGCCGTACTCAGCTGCACACCAAAAAATTCCAATAAAAGCTGCCTGCTCCGCTTTCTTCGAAAACGGTCGCTGGCACGCGTATGCCTGATCAAAGCGTCAAGACTACCGACAGAGACCTTGCGCATGCCCCTCGCTTTGCTTGCACTCGCCGTTGCCGCGTTCGGCATCGGCACCACCGAATTCGTCATCATGGGCCTGCTGCCCGACGTCGCCCGCGATCTGGCGGTGAGCATTCCTCACGCCGGGCTGCTGATCACCGGTTACGCCCTGGGCGTGGTGTTCGGCGCACCGATCCTGGCGATCGGCACCGCCAATATGCCGCGCAAAGCGACATTGCTGGGCATGACGCTGATGTTCATCCTCGGCAACGTGCTCTGCGCGCTGGCACCCAACTACGCGACGCTGATGGCGGCGCGGGTGGTCACGGCGCTGTGTCATGGGGCGTTTTTCGGCATTGGCTCGGTGGTTGCCGCCGGCCTGGTGGCGCCGAACAAACGCGCGCAAGCCATTGCCATGATGTTCACCGGCCTGACCCTGGCCAACGTGCTCGGCGTGCCACTCGGCACAGCGCTTGGCCAATACGCTGGCTGGCGCTCGACCTTCTGGGCGGTGTCGGTGATCGGCATTGTTGCGGCGCTGGCGCAGTGGTTGTGGCTGCCAAAACACATCGCAATGGACAAAGCCAACCTCGCCAGCGAATTCAAAGTGCTGGGCAAGGCCAACGTGCTGCTGGCGCTGGGCATGAGCGTGCTGGCCTCGACCAGCCTGTTCAGCGTGTTCACGTATATCGCACCGATCCTGCAAGACATCACTGGCGTCAGCCCCCACGGCGTGACGGTGATGCTGCTGTTGTTCGGCGTCGGCCTGACAGCGGGCAGCATGCTCGGCGGGCGCCTGGCCGACAGCCGCTTGCTGCCGTCACTGGTCGGCGTGGCACTGGCGGTCGTGGTGATTCTCGCGGCGTTCAGCCAGACCAGCCGTTCGGTGATTCCGGCGGCGATCACTCTGGTGCTGTGGGGAATTTTCGCTTTTGCGCTGTGCCCGATTCTGCAGCTGTTGATCATCGATCAGGCGCACGAAGCGCCGAATCTGGGTTCGACGCTGAACCAGAGCGCGTTCAATCTGGGCAACGCAGCAGGTGCCTGGATTGGCGGGCTGGTGGTTGCCAGCGGCGCGGATCTGGCGGACCTGCCGTGGACCGGGGCGCTGGTCGGCGTGCTGACGGTGCTGACGGCGCTGTTGTTCATTTACCTGCAACGTCGGCGGGCGAGTGCGGTCAATGTGTCTGGCTGAGACCTCTGCGACTGACTACCTGTGGCGAGGGGATTTATCCCCGTTGGGCTGCGCAGCAGCCCCAAAAACCTTCAATCGGGTTTTGTCAGGAATAATCGATAAGCCCGATTGCGACGGCTTCGCCGCCGAGCGGGAATAAATCCCCTCGCCACAATGAACTGTGGTGTGTCCCATGTCGCTGTTTGCCCATCAAACCCCTGCGTCCAACCTCCGGTCGCGCTCCATTCACTCTCCATCCAAAGGACCCCGGATGCTTGAACTCGTCGCCGCTTTCATCTGCCTCACCACCCTCCTGACCTTCGTCAATTTCCGCTTTATCGGTCTGCCGCCGACCATCGGCGTGATGGTTACCGCCCTGCTGTTCTCACTGCTCCTGCAAGGCCTCAGCGTCCTCGGCTTTCCCGGCCTCGAAGACCGCGTGCAGCAACTGATCGGCCAGATCGATTTCGGCGATCTGCTGATGAACTGGATGCTCTCGTTCCTGCTGTTCGCCGGCGCCCTGCACGTCAACCTCAATGATTTGCGTAGCTACCGCTGGCCGATCGGCCTGCTGGCGACCTTCGGCGTGTTGATCGCCACCGTGGTGATCGGCAGCCTGGCCTTCTACATTTTTGCCCTGTTCGGCTGGCACGTGAGTTTCCTCTACTGCCTGTTGTTCGGCGCGCTGATCTCACCGACCGACCCGATTGCGGTACTCGGCGTGTTGCGTACCGCCAACGCTTCGAAGCCACTGAAAACCACCATCGTCGGCGAATCACTGTTCAACGACGGCACGGCGGTGGTGGTCTTCACCGTGCTGCTGGGCATCGCGCAACTGGGCGAAACCCCGACCGTCAGCGCCACGGCCATGCTCTTCGTCCATGAGGCGATTGGTGGTGTGTTGTTCGGCGGACTGATTGGTTATCTGGTCTATCGGATGATCAAAAGCGTCGAGCAGCACCAGATCACCGTGATGCTGACGCTGGCCCTGGTGATCGGCGGTTCGGCGATGTCCACCGAACTGCACGTCTCGGCGCCGATTGCGATGGTGGTGGCCGGTCTGATCATCGGCAACCTCGGGCGCAATCTGGCGATGAACGACATGACCCGGCGCTATCTGGACGGTTTCTGGGAGTTGCTCGATGACATGCTCAACGCGCTGCTGTTTGCGCTGATCGGCATGGAGCTGTTGCTGCTGCCGTTCAACTGGCTGCACATGGCCGCCGCAGGCCTGCTGGCGGTGGCGATTCTGCTGTCGCGCCTGCTTACCGTGGCGCCGGCGATCCTGCTGCTGCGGCGCTGGCGCTCAGTGCCGGCCGGCACCATCCGCATCCTCACTTGGGGCGGTTTGCGCGGCGGTGTTTCGGTGGCACTGGCCCTGGCCCTGCCGCTGGGCCCGGAACGCGACCTGCTGCTGAGCATCACCTACATCGTCGTGCTGTCGTCGATCCTGCTGCAGGGCCTGACCATCGGCAAACTGGTCAAGCACGCGACGCGCAACGAGCCGGCCAGCGTGGCTGAGCCAGCCCACCACTGATCATTTCTTGATCGACTGCGGATCGGGCTTAACAGCCTGATCCGCAGATTCCTTCGGCGCACCGCTTTCGCTGCGAATCTGCGCATGGCTGATCAGCGCGAAGATAAAGCTGCCGCCGATGATGTTTCCTGCCAGCGTCGGCGCGGCGAACACCGCCCAGAAATCACTCCACGGCAACTCGCCGGCAAACACCAGATACGACACTTCCGCCGATCCGACGACGATATGG
This sequence comes from Pseudomonas sp. GXM4, assembly GCF_008923895.1. NCBI lineage: Bacteria > Pseudomonadati > Pseudomonadota > Gammaproteobacteria > Pseudomonadales > Pseudomonadaceae > Pseudomonas > Pseudomonas sp. GXM4. Next base: position 778 of record NZ_WBRZ01000158.1, on the reverse strand, counting down.
GTGAAGTCGCCCAGCGCCATGAAGTAGGTGATGAGGATGATGATCCACATCTTCGCGCTCTCCATGGAGGGGATCATCCAGACCATGGTGGCGATCATCCAGCCGGAGACGATGCCCTTGGCGAACATCTGACTGGCGCTGTGCTCCATGACCTTGCGGCCGATTTCGAGGAAGGCGACGTCGGTCTTGCTGTCGAAAATCGGCAATTCCAGCATCACGTAGGCGACCAGAATCGTCCCGCAGAGGTTGCCGACCAATACCACTGTCCACAGACGGATCAGTCGCAGAAAATTCTTCAGCGTCGGCTTGGTCATCACCGGCAGCACGGCGGTCAGGGTGTTTTCGGTGAACAGTTGCTGGCGCGCGAGGATCACCGCGAGGAAACCGGCGCAGTACCCGAAGCTGGCGATCACCTTGAACTCATCGCCATCGGGCAGACGCGAATTGAGCAGGCCCATGCCCATCAGGGACAGGCCCATGGTCAACCCTGCCGCCAGCGCCGACCACCACAGCGCGGCAATGCTGCGCTCCAGTTCCTGGTCGCCCTGAGTGCGGATGATTTCATGCAGAACGGCCGCGCGCGGCGGCTGGCTCTTCTCGACTTCGTGCTGCTCCTTGGCCGAGAGGTCGGGGGTCTTTTCGCTGGTGGGGGTGGTCATGGCGTGGCAACCGGTGGGGGGGATGTAGCTACGACCGTTGCGCTTGGGAATACGTTCTGTAGGCGCGGCGCAAATCTCTGCATGCACACCAATCCAGGGTAGGAGCTGCCGAAGGCTGC
>NZ_WBRZ01000157.1:0-13347 GCF_008923895.1 Pseudomonas sp. GXM4 | reverse complement strand
TTCAGCAGATCATCATGCTTGCTGAGCTGGCGGTGAACCGTGCGCTGGATCGGGTTGATCCGTAGGCGTAAAAAAACCACCGGGCCGTCGAGCCCGGTGGTTTTCCACGACGTGCAATCGCGTGGATGTCACGTCACCTGTGTCAGCTTGACGTCCGTTACAAGCATGTCGACCAAGGTTCGCAGGTATTTGAAGCTCTGGTCTTTTTTCCCCCAGCGATCAATGAAGAACAGACCTTTGTCATTGATCTGAATCGGCGTCTCAACGATCTCGCCGGACCTGGATCTATGCACCACACTGGCGTTGCGGGTATCTGCATTTTCGATCAGGAATTGGCCCTGTCGAGTCAGTCTGCTGCGACTGACAGACGGAGGCGCAGCAGGCTTTTTCGTGCCGGGGACGGCCACCTCCATCACAAAGTCGCTGCTCAAGGCCCTCACGTTGGCCTCGTGCTGGCCGCTGACAAATTCCCATGTACCGCGATGAATATCCCTGGCCAGCTCGGGGGCGGTGTCGCGCACGTGCAGGCTGACGGCTGAAAGTGTATCGGCCAGACCTGGCACGCCGAGGTTGTAATTGGTGTGCGCACTGCCGATGAGGGCCACCCATTTATGCGGGCCGTTGGCCAGTTGATCAGCCTCGATCACTCGGGTTGCAAAATAGCTGAACATCTCGTTTCGCGAGACTGCTTTGTCATGCAGGCCCTTGAGGTGGTAGGACGCTGTGCAATCGATCGCTCTGATGCGGATGTTGTATTTGGCTGCTGCCTGGTAGAGCTCTGTGTAGGTATCGCTCCCACCGTAAGCGATCATGTGCCCCCGGTCCTGACGATGCAGGTACGCCTTCAGCCTGTCCGGCATACGTTGGGTTCGCAAAAAAATGTCGAGATCGGCCTGGTGCAGATCGGTGAACAGGTGCTCGACATACAACGTGTCATAGCCTGCTTTCTTGAGCGCTTTCATGTGCTTTTTCAGCAGCGCTTTGCTCGCTACATCGGCATGGGCTTCGCCGATCAGCAGATTCAAGCGTCCGTCGGCCAGCTGCCGCAAAAAAGCCTCGAATGTGCAGTCGGAGGTGAGCACCGGCAGGATCGGCGCATCGGGAGGGACGTAGTCGGTGAAAGTGTCTCTGGCGGTTTTTTCCAGGCGCTTGCGCTGGGCGATGAAAGCCTCGTAGGCCGTTCTTTCACTGGAGATCGTCGGGGTGTAATTCGAGTCCATGGAGTAGGGCTTATGCAACATTTCAGCGATATCGTCGCGCAGCGGCAAAGCCACATCGAAATCGCTGAAGTGATCAACGGCGCTAGCTGCGGCGGGTGGCCTGGAGACGGGTAGAGGTGCCTTGTAGGTGCTCGGCATCTGTACGAGGTAATCACCTTGCGCTGTCGCATCGCCGGCGATGGCGCCGGGTGTATCCCTGCCTATGCGTGCGGGTTGATACAGGTCGATGTCTTCAACACGCACGGCTACGGCCTCGTGCAGGTCGGCCAGGCCCGGCGTGTTGTCGAACGTGGTCATGCGCGACTGTTCGGTCAGGGCAATCCAGCGCTCTTCGCCGACGTCGGCCATATCACTGGCAAGCGCCTTGTGCGAATAGAAGTTTCTGATGGAGTTGTTTCGCGGGGTCAGCGGCGAGACCTCGGACATCACCATGATCCCTTCGAGTTTATAGCTGGCCGAGCCGTCTAGCGCATGGATGCTCATGCCTTTTTCCCGGGCCCTGCGCACCAGCGCCAGGTAAGAAAAAGCTGCGTCCGGCGCATACCCCATGGCTTTGTCGAGCGCCTTCAGATGTTTCTTGATATGAAACCAGGAGCCGTTCCTGTTGAGCTTTTCCAGTTTGAGATGAAACACGTCACCCGGCAGGTATTCGAGAAAGAGATGCTTGTAGCCGTTCGCCACGAGGGCGTCGAGATGCTCGATCAATAACTGTTTGCTGGCGATTGAACCAGGCTGTGCACCGATCACCAGGTTTTTTGCGGCGAATGCTTCGCTGCCGATCAACTGTGCGAATGAGGTACTGGCGGCAACTGCCGGCACTTCGGCACGGCCGGGCAGCGGTGCGAGCCGGGCAAAATGGCGCGTGGCGTCTTTGGTGAGTTTTTCGACCTGTTCCAGATAGGCTGTGCGTACATCGCTCAACTGATCGACCACCCGGGCCATGATGGTCTGCCGCGGGATACCCATGTCGCTCAGTTGCAGCAATGCCTCGCGCGATTGCGGCACCAGCAACGTTTCGACGCGCTCGCGGTAGTCGATCGCGACTCCATAATCTTTGTGCGGACCGGGTGTCTCGGGCACAGCTTCGTATTTCGGTGCCCCGCCGGACAGGCCGCTGCGCACCATCACTCCGTCGGAATTGCGTACGGTCAGAATGCCGGTCGAAAGCAGTCCGGAGCCATTCGGATCCGGGCGATAGAGCAAATAACGGCCCAGCGCGTCCGGGTTGTTACTGGCGTAATACGACTGTCCTCTGAAAGCGACCGCCTGCATATCGTCCCAGACGGGTTCAGTGGCCATTTGATCGACCAATGCCAGAGCACTCTGTTGCTCATCGTCGGCAGCGGCGACAGCCTGACGCAACGGGCGCCGGACGGGCTTGAGTGACCGTAGCGCCGGACGCAGATCCGTCAGCACCGCGCCGGCACTGTTGAACAGATAACCGAGCAAGTGCCGGAACGCTTCGTTGTTGTTGCCCTGACGATAGGCATGCAGGGCGAGCATCGCGTCCTTGAAGGCCAGCAACAGGCCGGTGCTCAGGCTCAGCAGCGGGAAGGGCGCGGTGGCGATGGCCGCGACCCACTCAACGCTCGTCCAGATCAGGCCGGCGATCATTTCGATACGACTGGTGGTGGTCGCGTGGACGTTGTCGATCCGCCGTTGCAGCTTCATGTCATAGAGCGCGGTGAGTAGGTCGCTGACGGCGTCAGCCGGTCGCATCGAGTCGTAGCGGGCGGGGCTGGTGGTGGTTTTGTTGAGGTCTTTGGGCAGCTTCTTGCGGATGTTGTCCAGGTGCGTGCGGACCCGGGTCTGGGCGCTGATACCCACGCGCGAGGTGAAGTACTCGACCATGCCCGATTGCAGCAGCAGATAATTGAACAGGCGCGCTTCACGAAAACGCACGCCGTCCGGCGCGTCCGGCGTATACAGCAGAACCGGATTACTGCCATGGCTGAACAGCCAGGTATCGATCACCCATTCGCCGTCGATCATCAACCGGTGGATCGGGTACTTCGTCCGCGTCTGCCCCGACGTTTGATCCATGCTGCTGATGCTTTGCTGGAGCCATTGCAGGTCGCTGCTGGCGATATGTCCTTGCAGCTGGCATTCCAGCGCGGCGCTTTGCATCTGGCGCTGAGTGATCGCCAGCGTCGCGTTGCGGCGGAACGCGTAGCCTTCGCTCTGGGAATTCTGCAGCTCCTTTTTGACTTTGTCGGTATAGCGTTGGCCGATCCATACCCCTGTGACCGAGCGCGCGACATTCTGCGCGGTCAGGCTGCTGATATCGATGCCTTGCGGACCTCTGAAGCGCGCCGAGCGTGAGAATTTCTGCTCGAGAAAACCCACGCCGTCGGCATAGCCGTCGCGATACAGCCGGGTATAGGTCAACGGCTTTGGTGTCCATGAGGGCACGATCGATTTTGGCGAGTAGGCCCAGACGGTGTCAGGATCGACGTCATTGGCCGCACGTTTGAGCAAGCGGTTCAGGCTGAGCTTCGCTTGCTCGTGCACGTAGGCGTCAAATGTCTGAAAACGCCCGCCCGACAGCGGATGTTGATTGAATGCGAGCAGTGCGCCCTCGGCGTCGTCGCTCAGCGTAGTCAGTTGTCGGCGATTGGCCGCAGTGGTCGAGCGATACCACACCGGTGTACTGAAATCATAATCATCGATGCGTGTGGCAAGCACGTGTTCAGCCATCGCTTTGAGGCAATCGAGATGGTTGCCGAGGTGATCGAAAGTCACCTTCTGGTGCTCCGCTGCTTCCGGTTTGAAGCTCAGCCCCGACAGGACTTTGCGCAGAGCAGGACGAAAGCGCATCGGTGCGCGGCTGACCAGGTAACCGGCCATGGTTTGGGCGGCGTCACTCTGCTTGGCCCACGACAACACATGGGCCTGACATTCGCGCTCACTGTCAAAGGCCTCGAACTGTCGATCGCGTGGGGCTTGTGGCGTGCATAGCAGAACGCGTTTGAGCGCACCGGACTGATCGTTCTGACGCAGCACCCAAAGGTCTTGGAGTTGCGCACCGTGCAAGCACAGCGTGGCGGCGCGCAACTGTGAATCGCTGCCGCTGCGCAGGCGCTGGATCATTTGCAGGTCGCTGTCGAGCAGGTGCCCTTGCAGCGCTGCGGTATGGGCGAGCGCGACGATGCGCTGATCGAGCATTTGCTCAATGGCAGGTTTGATCGCGGAGCTTGCCTGCATCTGCGTTTGCAAACGTGCGAAGTCGACTCGCGGTTCCAGCTCCAGTGCCTGCTTGATCACCCAGGCGGGCGTCACGTCCGCGTACTCGTCGGCTAGCGGCAGGTCGTTGTAAGTCAGCCGGGTGTGGCTGAGAAACTCCGAGCCTGGCAACTCATCGCCGGTGTGCGGGCCGCGCAGGGTCAGCTCGAGCAGGTTGCGCTTGTGCACATATACGCCGTATCCCGGTACCCGCCGGTCGGTGGTGATTTGCAGGTTGTCCGGTTGCAGATCGTCGATTTGCAGATCATCACTCAGACGCTCCAGCCATTGCTGGCGGGCCACGGCCATCAGACTGACCGCCGGGCCCATGAGGTCAAGCAGGTTTTGCCGGGCCTGATTGTAATTGCCCAGGTGCAACGCCAGTTCGGCCCGCTTGGCGGCGTCGGCGCTGCGGTACCAGTCCGGGGCGCTGTTGCGCAGGTGCCGTTCGAACAGAGTTTGTGCCTGAAGGGCCAGACGCGGAGTGAGATCCGGCAGCGCAGCGCCGATGGCGCGCTCCAGCTCGGCGATCAAGCGAGCGGGATCCTGCTGCGGGTTAGCGGCGAAACTCAGTGCATATTCGATATCCAGGGTGCGTTTTTCGATCAAGGCATCATAGATGTGTTCGAACAGCGGTTGGCTGTCGATGGGCGCCAGCTGCAATGGCCAGATTCCTGCTGTACCGATCTCGTGGTAGCGGCTGGGCAGCAGCTGCATCAACTCGCCACGGCTGATGCTGTGCTTCATGGTCTCGAGCAGATGGGCATCGAGATCAGCCAGCGAATTGAACAGCTCCAGGCCCCTGGCGGGTGTGAACAACACGGCGAAACCCGCGCTCTGGTCGGTCAGCAGATCGCTGACTTTCGGGGTGTCGTTTTGCGTAACCACAAAGGCCCCGGCGAGCTCGACAGTGGTTTGCTGATAAGTGAACTGCAACGCATACATGGCCGGACGCAACAGCGGGCCCAGCGCCAGTTTCTTCATCAGCTCACCAGCCTGCGGGTGCAACAGGCGATCCTTGACGGCTTGTTGCGCCTCGTACTCGAGCGCGGTGAAACCGGCGTCGTATTTAAGGAAGGTTTTTGCCGGTTTGCCGTCGATCTGGTCACGCAGATCCATGTTGATCAGTTGCGTGCTGAGGCGCACCTTCAGCGTGGCGATCAGTTGCTTGCCTGCCTCGCTTTGCAGGTCGCTGGTTGCCAGCGCCTGATAGAGCGCGCGACTGCGTTGCAGGTAGCCGTCGCGATAGGTTTTCAGCTGCTCTTCGAGGCGTTTGAGATGGGCCTGCTCGGTGCTCGGTTTGTGCTCGGGCAGCAGCGGGGTTTCGGTGTTGAAGAGCAGACGGCCGATCTGGTTGAGATCGTTTTTGATCTCATCGGGTGTGGGTGCGTTGGGGGTGCTCATGGGCACGATTTCCATGCTGGGGATGAAGGGCCAGCATGGCGAGCGGGGCGTGGAGGAGGGTGGTATCCATGTATCGTGCGCGGGCCGGATTTTCCCCGCCCGCTCCAGCCCTCCCGTTACCCGCGCAGATCAAACCTGCGCGCTGACCTCCCCGCGACTCAGCAATGCCTCGATCGCCCCGCTCAAACTCGCGGCCTTGTCCCCCACCAGCAAATGCCAGACGCCACCGTCCAACTGGCTGACACCCAGACAGCCGAGCGCTTTGAGCTGCGCATCGGACAACACCTTGGCATCGGCCAGTTGCAGGCGAATGCGGGTCATGGCGATGCAATCGAGTTGCAGCACATTGTCGCGACCGCCCAGTGCATCCAGCCATTGCTGCGCCTCGTTGCGGGTAAGCGCAACGCTCTTCGGCTCATCGGTAATGACTGCGGTTTCCACCAACGCTGTTCGGCCCAGCGCAGGCATGGCCAAGCGAATTTCATCGGCAATGCTGTCAGCCAACGGCCCGACCACGACCTGCAAGCTGCCGCCCTTGCCCGGGCGCACCACCGCCATCGCGCCCAGCGCTTTCAGCTCGGCATCCGAGGCCTTGTTGCGATCGACCATCTCCAGGCGCAGTCGGGTCGTGCAGGCGCCGACGGTGAGCAGATTCTCGGCGCCGCCCAAGGCTTTGATATACGCACTGGCGCGTTCGGTTTCCGAGAGCACGGCTTTTTCGGCGCTGGCGACGTCTTCGCGCCCCGGCGTCTTCAGGTTGAAACGACGGATACAGAAGTCGAATACCAGGTAATAAATGACCGCGTAAGCCAGCCCGACCGGCACCACCAGCCAGCCATTGGTCGACTTGCCCCAGCCGAGAATCATGTCGATGAAGCCACCGGAAAAGGTGAAGCCCAGATGAATGTTCAGGCCGTTGGTGATCGCCATCGACAGCCCGGTCAGCAGCGCGTGCAGGAGGAACAGCAGCGGCGCGAGAAACATGAAGGCAAATTCGATCGGCTCGGTCACACCGGTGAGAAACGAGGTCAGCGCCATCGACAGGAAGATCCCGCCCATCACCTTGCGCCGCTCCGGCAAAGCGTTGCGGTACATCGCCAGGCACGCGGCGGGCAGGCCGAAGATCATCATCGGGAACATGCCGGTCATGAACTGGCCGCCCTTCGGATCGCCGGCAAAATACCGCGACAGATCGCCGGTCACCAAGGCGCCCGTGGTCGGGTCGGTGAAGTTGCCGAAGACGAACCACGCCATGTTGTTGAGGATGTGGTGCAGGCCGGTGACGATCAGCAGGCGGTTGAACACGCCGAACACGAAGGCGCCGAGGCTGCCGCTTTCCATCATCAGCGCGCCGAACGCGTTGATGCCCTGCTGGATCGGCGGCCAGATATAGCCGAACAGCACGCCCAGACCCACCGCCGCGAACCCGGTGACGATCGGCACAAACCGCCGGCCACCGAAGAACGCCAGATACTCCGGCAGCTTGATGTCCTTGAAGCGGTTGTACAGCGCGCCGGCCATCAGGCCGCTGACGATCCCGGCGAGCATGCCCATGTTGATCGTCGAGTCGAGCACCTTGAGGGTGGAGATCATCACCACATAACCGATCACTCCGGCGAGGCCGGCGGTGCCGTTGTTGTCCTTGGCAAAACCGACGGCGATGCCGATGGCAAAGATCATCGCCAGGTTGGCGAAGATCACTTGCCCGGCATCGTGAATGATCGCGATGTTCAACAGGTCCGTGTCGCCCAGGCGCAGCAGCAGGCCGGCAATCGGCAGGATCGCAATCGGCAGCATCAGCGCGCGGCCCAAGCGTTGCAGGCCTTCGATGAAAAGTTGGTACATGGCGTTTGTCCTTTTTGTTTTTGTTAGCGCAGAGGCCAATGTTGATGACAGGCGTGGCGAACGGCGGCGGCGCTGGACAGCTTGAGCAGGTCGCGGCTCAGGCGCTGACATTCGGCTTCATGCAACTGACGTACGCGGTCCTTGATTTCACCGATCTGCACCGGGCTCACCGACAGTTCAGTGACGCCGAGGCCGATCAACACCGGCGTGGCCAGCGGGTCGGAGGCGAGGGCGCCGCAGACACCGATCCAGCGCTTGTGCACCGCCGCGCCTTCGCAGGTCATGGCGATCAGGCGCAGCAACGCCGGGTGCAGGGCATCGACCCGCGCCGCCAGCCCGGCGTGGTCGCGGTCCATGGCCAGGGTGTATTGCGACAGATCGTTGGTGCCGATCGAGAGAAAGTCGGCGTGTTCGGCCAGTTGTTCGGCTTGCAGCGCGGCGGCGGGGACTTCGATCATCACGCCGATTTCCGGGCGCTCGGTAATGCCCAGCTCAAGGCGCAAGGCATCGACGCGCTGGCGGATGTGCAGCAGTTCGTCGACCTCGGTGACCATCGGCAACAGAATCCGGCAACGCGACAACGGCTTGACCTGCAGCAGCGCGCGCAGTTGCTGATCGAGAATGTCCGGCCGCGCCTGGGCCAGCCGAATGCCGCGCAGACCGAGCACCGGGTTGGCTTCGGCCGGCAGTGGCAGGTAGTCGAGTTGCTTGTCGCCGCCGACGTCGATGGTGCGGATGATCACTGGCTTGTCGCCCATGGCATCGATGACCGCTTGATAGGCGCTGCGCTGTTCTTCGACGTCGGGTGCAGTCTGGCGATCAACAAAGAGAAACTCGGTGCGCAACAGGCCTACACCATCAGCACCGTTGGCAAATGCGTCTGCCGCTTCGTTGCTTGAGGCGACATTGGCGACCACTTCGATGTGCACGCCATTGCGCGTTTCAACGGGCAAATGGGCTTTGGCCTGTTGGCTGTCGCGACGCTGCTGGCGCTGGATTTGTGCCTGTTGCACGTCGGCCAGGCGTTGCGCATTCGGGGTCAGTTCGAGACGACCGCCGTCAGCGTCGAGCACCACGGCTTGATCTTGCGGCTGCTCAAGCAATTGCGCGCCCAAAGCGACGATGCACGGCAAACCTTTGCCGCGCGCCAGAATCGCTACGTGCGAGGTCGCGCCACCCTCGGCCATGCACAACCCGGCGACACCTTGCGCGCTGAGTTGCAGCAGATCCGATGGCGTCAGTTCGTGGGCGGCAACAATGGCGCCGGCCGGCACCTGGTATTGCCAGGCCTCGCCAAGCAGGGCACGCAGCACGCGTTGCTTGAGGTCGCGCAAATCGTTGGCCCGTTCGGCCAGCAGCGGACTGCCGGTGCCTTGGAGCATGTCGCACTGCGTGTCGATCGACTGACTCCAGGCGTGCGTCGCAGCGGTGCCTTGCGCGATGAATTGCTGCGCGGCGTCGAGCAGGGCCGGGTCTTCGAGCAGCGCCATGTGTGCGGCGAAGATCGCTTCTTCGTCGGCGTTCTTGTGCTTTTTCGCCTGGGCGAGGGTGGCGGCGATTTCGCTGCGCACCGCGTTCAATGCCGTCTCAAGCGTCTGCTGCTGTTGCACTGGATCGTGATGGCCCGTATCCGCCGGCAAGGTGATCGCGTTCAAGCGAAACAACGGCCCGGCGACCAGCCCTGGCGCGGCGCAAACACCATGCAACACCCCAGCCTCGGCCGGGCGTTTCAGCGCGGCTGTGGTGGTCGGCGCTTGCCCGTGATCATCGTGCGGCAGCGCCGTGGCCAGTGCGCTGAGCAGAGCTTGCAATGCGGCATCGGCGTCCGGCCCCTGACAACTGACCTGCACCACATCCTGCTCACCAATCGCCAGCCCCATCAAACCGATCAGACTGTTGCACGGCGCCGATTTGCCGTTGAAATGCAGCTGTGAGTGGCTGCTGAAACCCTGGGCGGTCTGGCGGATCAGCGCAGCCGGGCGCGCATGCAGGCCACCGCGATGAGCGACCTGCACTTGACCACGAACCTCAGGCCCGCCGCTTGTATCGGTATTCGCCGCCACCACATTGCGCGCGATGATGTGCAGCAACGGCTCGCCGACTTTCACCGCTTTGAGGGTGATCGGCCGCACCTGAAAATCCGCGCTGTTGGTCAGGATCAACAGGCTGACCAGGCTTTTGCAGTGCTGGCCGACCTTGTCCAGGTCATAGCGCAGCAGCGGCTGACCGAGGCTGACGCGATCGCTTTCCTTGACCAGCATGGCGAAACCTTCGCCGTTCAGTTCAACGGTGTCGAGGCCCAAATGCAGGAGGATTTCCGCACCGTTGTCGGCGCGCACGGTCACCGCGTGGCTGCTGCGCGCAACGTGGATGACCACGCCGGCGCAGGGCGAATACAGCGTGTCGTTGAGCGGGTCGATGGCGATGCCGTCGCCCATCGCGCCACTGGCGAACACCGCGTCCGGGACGTTGGCGAGCGTCAGCACCGGGCCGCTGAGCGGGGCGCTGAGGGTCAGCTCTTTATTGTTGTCGGGCATGGCTGGGTCTCATCAGGTGTGCAGTCAGTCGGACTTAATGCGTGCGGGTCACTTTGCTCAAATGGCGCGGCTGATCCGGGTCCATGCCCCGCGCCACGGCCAGGCCTGCGGCCATCACGTAAAAGCTCTGGATCGCCAGAATCGGGTCGAGGGCCGGGTGTTCGGCGCGGGTCAGGGTCAGGTCGCGTTCGCTGACGTCATCCGGCGCGGCGAGCAAGACCCGGGCGCCGCGCTGGCGCATTTCCGCCGCCAGGCTCAGCAGGCCGGCCTGCTCGGCACCGCGCGGGGCGAAAACCAGCAGCGGATAGTGTTCGTCGATCAGTGCCATCGGCCCATGACGGACTTCGGCACTGCTGAACGCTTCGGCCTGAATCGCCGAGGTTTCCTTGAACTTCAGCGCCGCTTCCTGGGCAATCGCGAAACCGGCGCCACGGCCGATCACCATCAGGCGCTCGCAATCGCGCAGGGCTTCGATGGCCACGCTCCAGTCCTGTTTCGCCGCTTCGCGCAGGCCTTCTGGCAGCGCATCGTGGGCTTGCAGCAATTCGCTGTCCTCTTTCCAGTGCGCGATCAAACGCGCGCTGGCGCTGAGGGTGGCGATAAAACTCTTGGTCGCGGCGACACTGCTTTCAGTCCCGGCGAGCAGCGGCAGGCTGAATTCACACGCTGCCTCCAGTGGCGAGTCGGCAGCGTTAACCATCGACACGCTCAGCGCGCCACGCTTGCGCAACAGGCGCAGGCTGTTGACCAGATCCGGGCTCTGTCCCGACTGCGAAAACGCGAACGCGACCTGACCGCTGACTTTCAGCGGCGCCTGCTGCATGGTCACCACCGACATCGGCAACGAGGCCACCGGCACGCCCAGTTGCTGCATGGTCAGGTAGGCGAAGTAGCTCGCCGCGTGGTCGGAACTGCCACGGGCGACGGTCATCGCCACTTGCGGTGGCTGCCGGCGCAGACGCCCGGCGATCTCGATCATCGGCGCGTCGAGCTGTTGCAGTTGGGCTTGCACGGCCTCGAACGAGGACAGCGCCTCTTCAAGCATTTTTGAAGTCAATGTCTTCTCCTTCGACCATGACGGCGGTCAGTGTGAGTGAGCGATCGAGCCGCACGCAGTCGGCCCAGGCGCCGGGGGCAAGGCGCCCGCGTTCGGTGATGCCGAGATAGTCGGCGGGAAATTGCGACAGACGCTGCGAGGCTTCGGCGATCGGCAAACCGATCTTCACCAGATTGCGCAGGGCCTGATCCATGGTCAGGGTGCTGCCGGCCAGCGTGCCGTCGGGCAGACGCACGCCGCCCAGGCATTTGGTCACGGTGTGGCTGCCAAGCTTGTATTCACCGTCGGGCATGCCGGCGGCGGCGGTCGAATCGGTGACGCAATACAGGCACGGGATCGAACGCAGGGCCACGCGGATGGCGCCGGGATGCACGTGCAGCAGATCGGGAATCAGCTCGGCGTATTTGGCGTGGGCCAGTGCTGCGCCGACGATGCCCGGCTCGCGGTGATGCAGCGGGCTCATGGCGTTGTAGAGGTGGGTGAAACTGCTGGCACCGGCAGCCAGCGCAGCGACGCCTTCCTCGTAGCTGCCGAGGGTGTGCCCGATCTGCATGCGGATGCCACGGCTGCTCAGCTCGCGAATCAATGCATCGTGACCGGCGATTTCCGGGGCAATGGTGATGACGCGGATCGGCGCCAGCGCCAGATATTCTTCAACTTCGGCCATCAACGCGGTGTGGGCGAAGTTCGGTTGAGCGCCGAGTTTTCCCGGGTTGATGTAAGGGCCTTCAAGGTGCACGCCGAGAACACGCGCGGCGCCTTTCGGACGCTGTTCGCAGAATTGTCCTACCTCTTTCAGGACATTTGAGATCTCCGCACTCGGCGCAGTCATTGTCGTGGCCAACAGCGAAGTGGTGCCGAAACGCACGTGGGTTTTGCTGATGGTTTCGAAGGCTTCGGCGCCTTCCATGATGTCTTTGCCACCGCCGCCATGCACATGCAGGTCGATGAAACCCGGCAGCAGATAGGGCAGATCGTTAGTGGCCGGGTCGCAGGGCACGCCTTCGATCGACACGACCTTGCCGTGTTCGTGAATCAGCCGGCCGCGAACCCAGCCGCTGGCGGTGAGGATGTTGTCTTCGGACATTTTCGTTCTCGCTTGGGGCCGCTCTCAGCGACGCGGCTCTTTATCTACGAAGCTCTGCAACAAAGTCGTAGTAGTCGTTGCGGCAATAGGTGTCGGTGACTTCGATCGGCGTGTTGTCTTCCAGATAGCCGACCCGGGTCATCAGCAGCATGGCGGTGCCGGGGGCGATGCCGACCAGTGCGGCGAATTCGTCCGAGGCGTTGATTGCCTGGATGTGCTGAAGGGCGCGGACGATCGGTTTGCCGATGCCGTCGAGGTATTCGTAAAGCGAATCGCCCACCGCTTGCGGCCTGGGCATGATCGAGGCGGGCAGGGTGCTCATTTCGATCGCCATGACCGTGTCATCGGCTTTGCGCAGGCGCTTCATGCGCGCCACCTTGTCATTCGGCGACAGGCCGAGGCGGATCAATTCTTCGTGGGTCGGCAGGGTGATCTCCCGCTCCAGCCATTTCGAGCTCGGCACGAAACCTTTCAGGCGCAGCATTTCGCTGAAGCCGGACAGACGCGACAGCGGTTGTTCCAGGCGTGGGGTGATGAACGTGCCCGAGCCTTGCAGGCGGCGGATCAGGCCTTGCTCGAGCAAAACTTCCAAAGCCTTGCGTGCGGTGACCCGGGAGATGCCGAGCTGGTCGCTGAGGTTGCGCTCGGACGGCATCGCCTGTTCGGCCTTCCACTGCCCGGCATGAATCGCCGCTTCCAGATTGCGCGCCAGTTGCAAGTACAGCGGCGTCGGCTGGGAGTCATCGGGACGTAGGGTTTGAAGGTCGTTCATGTAGGTCGTTTCCGTCGCGAGTATAGGATTGTTGTGGCTCGCTTGTGCGACGGAAGCTAATACCACTTGAATACCATGTCAACGCGATGAAATGGCGTCTGACCCAATGGATTGGCGGGTTTCAGGGGGCAGTGTTTAAAGTGGTATTAGTGATGGCCCATAAAAAGCAAAAGATCGCAGCCTGCGACAGCTTCTACAGTTGA
>NZ_WBRZ01000156.1:0-13391 GCF_008923895.1 Pseudomonas sp. GXM4 | reverse complement strand
AGGAGCTGCCGAAGGCTGCGATCTTTTGCTTTTAGCGACCGTCAAGGATCGCTGCATAGCCTTCGCGGTAACTTGGATACTTCGGCACCCACCCCAACGCTTTCGCCCGCGCATTGCTGCAACGCTTGCTGCCAGTGCGCCGCACACTGGCGTCGTCCGCCCATTCAGTCACACCCAGATACTCGCGCAACCAGCCCACCACCTCAGCCAATGGCGCCGGCGCGTCATCCACACCGATATAGAGCTGGTCCAGCTTGACGCCCTCGCGGTCTTTTTCCAGCAAGAACGCCAGCAGCCCCGCTGCATCATCGGCATGAATCCGATTGCCATACAGCGGCGGATCAATCGCCACGCGATAGCCGCGACGCACCTGAGTCAACAGCCACTCGCGACCCGGGCCGTAAATGCCGGTCAGGCGCAGCACACTTGCCGGGATGCCGCTATTGAGCGCGACCTGCTCGGCTTCGAGCATCAAGCGACCTGAATATCCGGCCGCGACAGTCTCGGAGGTCTCATCCACCCATGCTCCATCCTGCTGGCCGTACACGCTGCTGCTGGACACAAAGATCAGTCGCTCGGGCACTTGCCCATAGTCGTTCAGCCAGCTCAGCACGTTCTGCAAGCCCTGCACATAGGCCTTGCGATAGCCCTCTTCATCGTGATCGGTGGCCGCTGCGCAATACACCAGATAATCCACGGCACCCACCGGCCAGGTCGCCGGGCATTCTTCGCTGAACAGGTCGCCGGCGACGCCGATGACACCCTCCGGCAGTTTGGAAACATCCCGGCGCAGGCCATGGGCTTGCCAGCCAGCCGCCAGCAATTGCGTGGCCAGACGACTGCCGACATCACCACAACCGGCAATCAAAACAGAAGGCGCGGACATCAGAAAACTCCCATCGGAAAGGCACAGACTAGCTCTGGCACAGGACGAACGGCTAGCAATGAAGGAAAAAAAGTTACTCTATTACTTTTGTTAACAAGAATTACTTGCAATAATGCACGCCACTTTTGTTCTCGGCCTCACGAGGCTTGGAAGAGCAACAACGTTTTTCTATCTCAGGTCCGGCCAGCATGACACGTAATCAAACTCCCGCTTCGCCAACCACTCGACCTCGCGCCTGGAGCGCCGTCGCGGCTCTGTTGCTCAGCCTGATGCTGGCACCGACCGCCGCCTTCGCCGACGCCCAAGCGCCCGCCACCCCAGCCGCCACCGAGCAGAGCGCACCCGCTGCCGCTCCGGCTGCACCGGCCGCCACCGATCCGGTGCAGGCTGTCGACGCGGCCGACGCACCTGAAGTCCTCGAAGCCGACAACACCTTGGGCATGGCCCACGACCTGTCGCCGTGGGGCATGTATCAGAACGCCGACATCATCGTGAAAATCGTGATGATCGGTCTGGCCATCGCATCGATCATCACCTGGACTATCTGGATCGCCAAAGGCTTCGAGCTGATGGGCGCCAAGCGTCGTCTGCGTGGCGAAATCGCCGCACTGAAAAAAGCCACCACCCTCAAGGAAGCCAGCGCCACCGCTGGTAAAGAAGGCACCCTCGCCAACCTGCTGGTGCATGACGCGCTCGAAGAGATGCGCCTGTCGGTCAACAGCCGCGAGAAAGAAGGCATCAAGGAGCGTGTCAGCTTCCGCCTCGAGCGCCTCGTAGCAGCCTGCGGTCGCAACATGAGCAGCGGCACCGGCGTCCTCGCCACCATCGGTTCGACCGCACCGTTCGTTGGTCTGTTCGGTACCGTGTGGGGCATCATGAATTCGTTCATCGGCATCGCCAAAACCCAGACCACCAACCTCGCCGTTGTCGCACCGGGTATCGCTGAAGCCCTGCTGGCCACTGCACTGGGTCTGGTTGCGGCGATCCCTGCCGTGGTGATCTACAACGTCTTCGCCCGCTCCATCGCCGGTTACAAGGCGCAGGTCTCCGATGCCTCGGCAGAAGTCCTGCTGCTGGTCAGCCGCGATCTCGACCACCAGCCTGAGCGCAGCTCGCAGCCGCACATGGTTAAAGTGGGGTAATCGGCCATGGGCCTGCATTTGAAAGAAGGCGCAGACGACGATCTGGCCGAGAACCACGAAATCAACGTCACGCCGTTCATCGACGTGATGCTGGTGCTGTTGATCATCTTCATGGTGGCCGCGCCGTTGGCCACTGTGGACATCAAAGTCGACCTGCCCGCCTCGACCGCCAAACCGGCGCCGCGGCCGGAAAAACCGGTGTTCCTCAGTGTGAAAGCGGACCAGCGCCTGTTCCTCGGTGACGACGAAGTGAAAGCCGAAACCCTCGGCGCTACCCTCGACGCCAAGACCCAGGGCAAGAAAGACACCACCATCTTCTTCCAGGCCGACAAAGGCGTGGATTACGGCGACCTGATGAGCGTGATGGACAGCCTGCGCGCCGCCGGTTACCTGAAGGTCGGTCTGGTCGGTCTCGAGACGGCAGCCAAGAAATGATCACGACGCGCCATAAGCTGACGCGTTACAGCGGTAGCCTGGCCGTGGTGCTGGGTGTGCATGCGCTGGCCATCGCGCTGGCGCTGAACTGGACTGCCCGCCCGCCCATCGAATTGCCGGCGCAGGCAATGATGGTCGAGCTGGCCCCGTTGCCTGCCCCGCCACCGCCGGCTCCGCCGAAAGTCGTCACACCGCCGCAGCCACCGGCTCCGGTGGAAGAATTGCCGATTCCGAAACTGGCTGAAGCACCGAAAGCGGAAATCGCGGTACCCAAACCCAAGCCGAAGCCCAAGCCAAAACCGCCGAAGCCGGTCGAGAAAAAGCTGCCCGAGCCGCCGAAGGAAAAACCTTCTGAGGAGAAACCGGCCGATACCCAGCCGACCCAGGCACCGACGGAGAAATCCGCCCAGCCTGCACCGGGCCCATCGCCAGCTCAAGTGGCGGCCAAGGCCAGTTGGCAAGGCGCCCTGCTCACGCATCTGGCCAAGTACAAGAAGTACCCGCAGAGTGCGCAGTCGCGTGGCAAGGAAGGTTTGAATCGTCTGCGCTTCGTGGTTGATGGCGAAGGTAATGTGCTGTCGTTCGAACTGGTGGGCCGCTCTGGCAACGCTGATCTGGACCGGGCCACCCTGGACATGATCCGCCGCGCCCAACCGCTGCCAAAGCCGCCGGCCGACATGCTCAACAACGGCTCGATCGAAATTGTTGCGCCGTTTGTTTATTCGCTCGAACGCCGTCGCTAAGCAACACCGCAATACCTGTGGGAGCGAGCTTGCTCGCGAAGGCGCCAGGTCAGTCAGAGCAGTTTCGTCTGACATACCGCATTCGCGAGCAAGCTCGCTCCCACAAAGTGATGTGCTAACCAGTAGATCCAGCCAAGAGGCACCGAAAGGTGCCTTTTGCGTATCTGCCAGCGGCAAACCCACCTCGACCGGTGTCGCACTCAGCCCGCAGTCTGATAACGTGCGTCTATCGATTGCAGCCGGTATGCTTGGCGCGCATCTTCATGGACGCTTGCTATGACCCTCACAGAATTACGCTACATCGTTACCCTCGCCCAAGAGCAGCACTTCGGCCATGCCGCCGAGCGTTGCCACGTCAGTCAGCCGACGCTGTCGGTGGGCGTGAAGAAACTTGAAGACGAACTCGGTGTGCTGATTTTCGAGCGCAGCAAAAGCGCCGTGCGCCTGACCCCGGTCGGCGAAGGCATCGTCGCCCAGGCGCAAAAAGTCCTGGAACAGGCCCAAGGCATTCGCGAACTGGCCCAGGCCGGCAAGAATCAGCTGACCGCGCCGCTGAAAGTCGGCGCCATCTACACCGTCGGCCCGTATCTGTTCCCGCATCTGATTCCACAACTGCACCGGGTCGCCCCGCAGATGCCGTTGTACATCGAAGAAAACTTTACCCACGTACTGCGCGACAAACTGCGCAACGGCGAGCTCGACGCGATCATCATCGCCCTGCCGTTCAACGAAGCCGACGTGCTGACCCTGCCGCTGTACGACGAGCCGTTCTACGTCCTGATGCCGGCCCAGCACCCGTGGACCAAGAAAGAGTCCATCGACGCCGGCCTGCTCAACGACAAGAGTCTGCTGCTCCTCGGTGAAGGCCACTGCTTCCGCGATCAGGTGCTCGAGGCCTGCCCGACGCTGACCAAGGGCAACGACGGCGCCAAGCACACCACGGTGGAATCCAGCTCGCTGGAAACCATTCGCCACATGGTCGCCTCCGGCCTGGGCATCTCGATCCTGCCGCTGTCAGCGGTGGACAGCCATCACTACGCCCCCGGCGTGATCGAAGTGCGCCCACTGACCGCGCCGGTACCGTTCCGCACCGTGGCGATCGCCTGGCGCGCGAGCTTCCCACGGCCGAAAGCCATCGAGATCCTCGCCGACTCCATTCGCCTGTGCTCGGTGGCCAAGCCAACGGCGCCGGTTACGGCCGGTTAAGCGAGCGTCATGACGGAGCTGTCGCAAGTGTCGGTGACGGCACTCAAGGGTGTCGGCGAGGCCATGGCCGAGAAACTGGCAAAGGTCGGCCTGGAGAATCTGCAGGACGTGCTGTTCCACCTGCCGCTGCGTTATCAGGATCGCACCCGCGTGGTGCCGATCGGTGCGCTGCGACCGGGACAGGACGCCGTGGTTGAAGGCACCGTCAGCGGCGCCGATGTAGTCATGGGTCGCCGCCGCAGCCTGGTCGTGCGCTTGCAGGACGGCACCGGCGGGCTGAGCCTGCGCTTCTACCATTTCAGCAATGCGCAGAAAGAAGGCCTCAAGCGTGGCACGCGGGTTCGCTGCTACGGTGAAGCCCGGCCCGGCGCCTCAGGCCTGGAAATCTATCATCCGGAATACCGCGCGATCACCGGCGATGAACCGCCGCCAGTCGATGAAACCCTGACCCCGGTCTACCCGCTCACCGAAGGCCTGACCCAACAGCGCCTGCGCCAGTTGTGCATGCAGACCCTGACGCTGCTCAAGCCGAGCACCCTGCCCGACTGGCTGCCGACCGAACTCGCCCGCGACTATCAACTGGCGCCGCTGGCCGATGCGATCCGCTATCTGCACAACCCACCCGCCGATGCCGATGTCGATGAGCTCGCCCTCGGCCATCACTGGGCGCAGCATCGCCTGGCTTTCGAAGAACTGCTCACCCATCAACTGTCGCAGCAGCGTCTGCGCGAAAGCATGCGCTCGCTGCGCGCGCCAGCGATGCCGAAAGCCACCAGGCTGCCGCCGAAATACCTGAAGAACCTCGGCTTCAGCCCAACCGGTGCTCAGCAGCGCGTCGGCAATGAAATTGCCTACGACCTCAGCCAGCACGAACCGATGTTGCGCCTGATTCAGGGCGACGTCGGCGCGGGTAAAACCGTGGTTGCCGCCCTCGCCGCGTTGCAGGCGCTGGAGGCCGGTTATCAGGTCGCGCTGATGGCACCGACCGAGATCCTCGCCGAACAGCACTTCATCACCTTCAAGCGCTGGCTCGAACCGCTGGGCATTGAAGTCGCGTGGCTGGCCGGCAAGCTCAAGGGCAAGAACCGCGTCGCCGCTCTGGAACAGATTGCCAGCGGCACGCCGATGGTGGTCGGCACCCACGCGCTGTTTCAGGACGAAGTGCAGTTCAAGAACCTCGCTCTGGTGATCATCGACGAACAGCACCGCTTCGGCGTGCAGCAGCGTTTGGCGCTGCGGCAGAAAGGCGTCGGCGGGCGCATGTGCCCGCACCAACTGATCATGACCGCCACGCCGATTCCACGCACATTGGCGATGAGTGCCTACGCCGACCTCGACACCTCGATCCTCGATGAATTGCCGCCCGGCCGAACCCCGGTCAACACCGTGCTGGTCACCGACACCCGCCGCGTCGAAGTCATCGAACGGGTGCGCAGCGCCTGCGCCGAAGGACGTCAGGCCTATTGGGTCTGCACCTTGATTGAAGAATCCGAAGAGCTGACCTGCCAGGCCGCCGAAACCACGTTTGAAGACCTCACCGCCGCCCTCGGCGAATTGAAAGTCGGGCTGATTCACGGGCGCATGAAGCCGGCCGAGAAAGCCGCAGTGATGGCCGAGTTCAAGGCCGGCAACCTGCAACTGCTGGTCGCCACCACCGTGATCGAAGTCGGCGTCGACGTGCCCAACGCCAGCCTGATGATCATCGAAAACCCCGAGCGCCTCGGTCTCGCGCAACTGCACCAGTTGCGCGGCCGCGTTGGCCGGGGCAGCGCCGCCAGCCATTGCGTGCTGCTCTACCATCCGCCGCTGTCGCAGATCGGTCGTCAGCGCCTGGGCATCATGCGCGAGACCAACGACGGTTTCGTCATCGCCGAAAAAGACCTCGAACTGCGCGGCCCCGGGGAAATGCTCGGCACCCGCCAGACCGGCCTGCTGCAATTCAAAGTCGCCGACCTGATGCGCGACACCGACTTATTGCCCGCCGTACGCGATGCTGCCCAGGCTTTGCTGGAGCGCTGGCCGACGCACGTCAGCCCATTGCTTGACCGTTGGCTGCGGCATGGGCAGCAATACGGCCAAGTGTGAGCACCGTCGCAGTTTGTGCAGGATCGTTCCTACAGAGCTGGTTATACTCCTGCCATTGTTTCAAAAACGGATACAGACCATGACCGAAGCTGCTCTCGTCCCCGAATCTCCGCAAGCTCCGTCTGTTATTCGGCTGCTGCTCAACAAGCTGGGCGTTGCCTACGAAGAAGTGCTCGACCACCACGGCCTCAATGCCTCGCGCAAAGTGCAGGCCGTGTTGCTGGACGACGCCGTGGGCGCGTTGATGGTGCTGTTTCCACAGAGCCAGTTGCTGGATCTCAATCGCCTCGCCGAACTCACTGGTCGCCGCCTCACAGCCGTGTCCACCGAGCGCCTGGAGAAGATGCTCGGCAAACACAATCTGAGCCTGCTCCCAGGCCTGCCCGCGCTAACCAGTTCGCCGTGCCTCTACGAAGAAAGCCTGCTGCGCGAGCCGAAGCTGCTGATCAACTCCGGCGAGCCGGGCCTGCTGCTGGAAATCAGCAGCGAAGACTTCAAATCGATGCTGACCAAAGCCAGCGCGGCCAACTTCGGCGAAGCCCTGAGCAGCATCCGCCCCAACCTCGACCGCCCGGACGATGACCGCGAGGAAATCACCCAGGCCGTACAAGCGTTCACCGCGCGGCGCATTCAGCAGCGCCTGGAAGCGACCATCGAAATTCCGCCTCTGGCCGAGACTGCGCAAAAAATCATCAAGCTGCGCGTTGACCCCAACGCCACTATCGACGACATCACCGGTGTGGTTGAAACCGACCCGGCACTGGCGGCACAAGTGGTGAGCTGGGCGGCGTCGCCGTACTACGCCTCGCCGGGCAAGATTCGTTCGGTAGAAGATGCGATCGTTCGCGTGCTCGGTTTCGATCTGGTGATCAACCTCGCACTGGGCCTGGCCCTCGGCAAGACCCTGAGCCTGCCCAAAGACCACCCGCAACACACCACGCCGTACTGGCAGCAGTCGATCTACACCGCCGCCGTCATCGAAGGCCTGACCCGCGCCATGCCGCGCGCCCAGCGCCCGGAGGCCGGCCTGACGTATCTGGCCGGTCTGCTGCACAACTTCGGTTACCTGCTGCTGGCCCACGTCTTCCCGCCGCACTTCTCGCTGATCTGCCGCCACCTGGAGGTCAACCCGCACCTGTGCCACAGCTACATCGAGCAACACTTGCTCGGTATCAGCCGTGAACAGATCGGCTCGTGGCTGATGCGCTACTGGGACATGCCCGACGAACTGGCCACCGCCCTGCGCTTCCAGCACGACCCAAGCTACGACGGCGCCTACGCCGAATACCCGAACCTCGTCTGCCTGGCCGTACGCCTGCTGCGCAGTCGCGGGATTGGCTCCGGACCGGATGAAGATATTCCGGATGCGTTGCTCGAACGCGTTGGTTTGAGCCGTGAAAAAGCTAACGATGTCGTCAGCAAAGTGCTTGAGGCTGAAGTGCTGCTGCGCGAACTGGCTTCGCAGTTCAGCCAGGCATAAAAAACCCGCGCTCACGGATCATTCTTTTTCCTGAGCGCGGGCAATTGCAGCTTCGTCATTTATCAAGCAATGAAGCGTGCGATCCATCCGCTCTTAGGCAGACTCAGCCGGTCTCGCCAATATTCACCGCACATAACAATTTTATTTTGCCCGGTAACTTGCACATTCAGAGTCGACTCCAGCCTCTCTGACGTATTAACTGTTACATAGCCACCGCTGAACTGCGTGTCAGGCTCGCCAGTAAGCTTGTAACGTGCACAGATGGCATGCATCTCGTCAGTTACGAACGCCCCGCCGCTGGTGCCGGCGACAATCAGCTTGCTTTCATCTGGGTTATCAAACGCACAACTCGTCCAGTTTTGGCCGATTTCAGGCACAATTTTTGTAAATAGAGGCTGACCATTATTGAAAAGAGGGTGAGGTGAGCCATCCGCACTGAGCACGACAATCACGCCCTCACCATCAAAAACCCCTTGGCCATCCTGGCCTCCAACCAGAGCAATTATTCCGTCCTTTTTTCTTACAGCAATATCGCGAAACACCGGCAGCCGATCAGACTTCACGATGAACTCGCCGAACTCATTGTCCCGCGTTCCATGTTCAGTGAAGCGCACAGCATAAGTCCCGAAGGTGCCTTCATCATCAAAGTCGCCATACACCACCAAGCCACCGTCTACATGAGCGGCCACTCCGCGGGCGGCGTTATCACCTGTCGCACCCAGCTCAGCCAATTCAACAGTGGCCGAACCGATTTTGTTGAAAGTGTTGTCGAAACTGCCGTCAGGATTGAGTCGCATGACCAAGCCTTTAGTTTGCTGTGAAGCATGATCAAAACCGAAATAAACCAGAGCCACTTTGCCCCCTGGCAACTCGATACCGGACGCACCAGAGCTGGCGCCGCTCTGGATTGCAGACTTTTCATGCCCAGGTATATTTTGGCGTGCACGAGCTGCCGTTAGCGCTCCATCGAGTGGTACGGGCCCTGAACCGTACGGAAATTTGGCGACACCGCCTTCACCGAATTTATCGTTGAGTCGCCCGTCTGGCAGGAGCTGGATAAGCACAAAACCGTTCTCACCATTCGGAGGGCGTGTACTGTATTCGACCGTAATCAGTACCCCTCCGTTACTCAGCAAGTTTGCGCCAAACTTCCCTGATAAAAATTTCTCCCCTGTCGAAATTCGCGCAAATCCTTGCTGGTTCTCGCCAAACCCGGTGCCAACATCAAGCTCGCCATGGTCCGTGAGCCGTGCGACTACGAAGCCGGGGAAAATACCTAATTCATTCGCCACGACGAACAGTCGGCCGTCAGGCAACGGAAGAACAACGTGCGGAGCAATGCTGATAAACTCGGGAAATTCCCAATTGAGTATGCCGTCAGCGGCAAATGTTGAATCAAGCTCACCTGCTTGTATGGTCATGTTGATAACTCTCCAATCCGGATAAGTCCCTTTACTGCTGGACATCTCGATCAAGCATCATTATGCAAACAAAAACACCTGTCATTTCTGACAGGTGTTCAGGGCCTTATGTGCCAATTTACCGACTTATTGAGCCAAACAATCACACTGGAAAGATGGTGCTTCAAGTCTTGGGCTTGGCCTTCCTCGGCACCAAATACTTCATCAACCCCTGAAACCACATCACCAGCGCCGGGTTACCCTTGAGCTGAATCGATTTGTCCTGAATCCCCTGCATAAACGCCAACTGCTTGTTCTTCGCCTGCATCGTCGCAAAGCCATAACCGGCATCTTTAAACGCAATCGCAAACGCAGGCTCCGCCACTACCCCAGACTTGCTGGTGATGCGCTGATCCTTGACCACGAAATGCCGCGCCACTTTCCCATCCAGCGTCTGCAACTGAAACACCAGATCCTTGTCACCCAACTGCTGCTGGAACGCAGGATTTGTCCGGCTGGCCTTACCCATCAACAAACCCATCATCCACAGAAGAAAACGAAATTTCATGCGCACAGCCTCAAAAGGAAAATGAACGGCCGGGGCAGTGTAAGGGATTCGGACGATAACGCCAGTATCTGACTCTATTGGAAGAGGATGCAGACCATTTCCCGCACGATGACCGCCAAGTCACGATTAAGCGCTCGCCCACTGATCGTTCCCCCGCTTCGCGTGGGAACGCATCCCGAGACGCTCCGCGTCTCACCGTTCACCTTTACACCTGTTGAAACACATCCCTGTAGGAGCCGGCGAAGCCTGCGATCTTTTGATCTTCCGCCCCGCGAATCCATGGAAAATTTCCTGCGAAGTGCGGGGCTGTCCGTGAACTAGTCGAGCTTGAAGATCACCGATAGGCTTCCTGCGTCATCGGCTATTCGGTGACCGGATGTGCAAGTCCGAATTCGGGAGCAATTTCTTCTTACTCCAAGGGATTTACACCGATGACCAATTCAACTGCCAACACCGAGGACACCTCCCCCTACGAATCCTTCGATTCAAGAAAACTACATGAAGCCGCCGAACGCGCCCTCAATCACCACTTCGGCAAATCCGACCTCTCTCAGGCCCCACGCCGCGAAGGCCTGTTCAGCCTGAACCCGGACATCGACGCCGAAGCCCTGCTGGCCAACGCTTCGGAAGACCTGCTGTCTATCAGTATCATCGCTGCGGATCTTGCGGACGACATAGATGGCTCACGCCGCTCGGTTGCATTGGCATTGAGTAGGATGGCGGGCGGGGTCAGATTGATGGTGGAAGGGACGCTTGATCACATTGAAGTGCGGAACCTGGCTGCCAAGTTTTAGCGAGATCCGCGGATGATAAAGAGGGGGCGTTGAGCCCCCTTTCTTTAAGAGTTCATCCCCACTGACAACCCGTCTCTGGAGAGGCCTCAATGCTAAAGTCTTCGTCGAACGAATACTGTTTGCCGGATTTGTAATTCGTGTAGCGCATCGAGTTCACCCGAGCGCCTTGCGTTGCGATGACATACTGCCCCGTCACCGCACCGTCTGAAACTTCCACCCAAGTCGTCGTGAATTCGTACGGCCCGCTCTCCGTCATGACGTACTCTTCGGTTCGGTGATGAACCAAAGTAATGGCTTTCTTCGACTTCCTGTACCTGACACTTGCGCCGCTCCATTTAGCGGCCACGTCGTAATAGGTTCTGAACTCAAAATTGATGTTTTTGCCTTCCAACGAATGGAAGCACCTTACCTGTGTAGAAACTTCACTGTGGGCCGTCAACGGCAACACCAACAACAGCACTAAAAATAACTTCTTCACAAATCCCTCTGAACCCGTTCTGTTGAATGCGCTTATGCCTATGAACGCCAGCGTTTCTAAAGCGAATAATCCGCCACTTCTTCCAGCCGCCAACACTGCCCACGAACAAACCGATATTCGAAAACATAGTCGGTATCCGGCTTCTGCAGGATCGCGATCGCTTTTTTGTCCCGCGCTTCCTTGACGGTCAACGTCAGGCCCTGGGCCTCTCGCGTTGCTTGATCCGGAATGACAGGAAACTTCAGTTGATCGCCGCTGAGACTGCGTTTTTCCATCTCGGGTTCGGGATCGCCGGCCACGGTCGTGACCATTTTCAGCGGTTGTTGTACGAAGGCTTTTTGCACATCTGCGCGTTCGGAGAAAGCTGAGAGGAACGCTGAAAAGTCGGTCGAAGGGCAAGCAACATTGGACGTATCAACCTCGACTTTGAGTGGATTCTGGCCGATGTCCTGATGCAGTTTTGAATCCGCAATTATCTTTGCATCCAAGTCTGCCAAGCGCTTTTTAATGCTGGTCGCATCCTTGTAAGCACATTCGACCTTTACATCATCCGCCAGATTTAGACCGTCGAGGCAGTTCTCAAGCTCGGGATCTGGTGGGTCGCCGCTAAAAAACCGCAAGGCCAAATGATCGCCGTCCTTCACCAAAGGCAATTCCAGCACCGAATAGGAATCACCTTCGAATTGACTGTGCGAGACTTTTTGTTTTGTCAGAACAAACATGGACTTCCCCGCTTGCTCCGGGAATTTGCGCTCGAAGAAGAACACCGAGGCGATCTGCTCACCTTCGACCTTCCACACATAATTCAGCGAAGGCTTCACGGCGTTCATTGAGGTGTAGAAGATCTCAGCATAAGGAACATGTCCTTCCTTTACCTGACCTTTGAGGTTGTTCTTCAAAAAGAACACTGTGATCTTTTGATCACCGAGCGATGCAATCACAGGCGGATGCAGCTCACCGATGGTTTGTGGGTCACTCGCTATTGCCTGCTGAGCCAATAAGGCAACCATGAATCCGAACGCACTCATACAACTTAAGAGCCTGGCCAATTCCACTCACTTCCCTGTTAATCAATCTTCAAATGTTTAGGCTGAGGGTTTTACGATGACTCAGGTGCGCCGCACTTCAGCTCTTTGATTTGCTCATTCTGGATCGGTATCACACAAGCGAGCCGCTTCTCTCTTTCCCCACGAAGCTCGAACAAGCTGAGCGTCAGGTGTAAACCATCAGTAGCGAACGCATGATCCTCAAACACCGCACTGGCATAGCCATCCCAAAACGACTTGCCCTCGAAGCTGCAGAACCGCTTGGACGCCAGCACTCGCCAATTGCCTTCGGGCGCGAGAAGCTGGACATTGAGGCAAGGGTTGCCAAACGTAGTGACGTAGCGAGCTACCACATCGCCGAAACGTTGCGAGGCCGATGCAGAAACCTTGGCCACATCGACCACATCACTCGGGCCATCAGGCGCAATCGCATCCAGGTAGGCGGCACGCTCCAGACTCATTCTGGTGATGCACTTATTGAGTACTTGGGAATAAGCCTGCGAACCGGGTGCGACAGCCGTGGTTTCAAGGGGGCAGGTGGTGTCACGCAATTTGATCCAGGCACGTTGCGACTCTTTGGCAGCGGCCATATTTGTCTTGGTCAGTTCCGGTTCGGGGCTGGACTCAAAACGCGACATCAGTTTTTTGTAGCTGGCATTGAGTCGTGCGTCGGCATTCTTACGGTCGGCCTCCAAGCACTCATCGTATTGCCAGCTCACGTTGATGACTTTGCAGGTGTCCTCGGCATGCGCGATTGATGCGCACAGCGTTCCAAGAGGCAATGCGATAAAACGGACAATCCTGTTCAATTTTTCATTCCCTGATGTGCAGTTCGCTCAATCACTTTGCGGAATTTTCTGCGCCTTGCCGTCGGCACTCATCGCGTCGCGGTACTCGCGGTAATAACGCTGCGCTTCTTCTTGCCGATCAAGTCGCCACAGCGAATCAGCCATGTTCAGCATCAGCACTGTGCGTTTACCAACGGCCTCAACGCCGCGATAAAACTTCAGCGCCAGCTCAACTCTACCGCCCTCGGCCAGATAAAAACCCAGGTCGTTGTACGCCTGAACATTTTGCGCCGGGGGATGGCACGCCATGTAGGACTCTGGACTCAAAAAAGTCAGGCTC
>NZ_WBRZ01000155.1:0-13403 GCF_008923895.1 Pseudomonas sp. GXM4 | reverse complement strand
CGTCCCGGGCTGCATTCCCACGCGGAGCGTGGGAACGATCATTACGCAGGAGACATCTCTTGGGCCAGGCCAAGAAACGCCGCCGGCAACCGCGCGCCCTTTCTTTCCTTCAGGCAATACAGATACTCCGGAATCTGCGGCGCATTCTCGATGGTCAGCACGCGCAACTGCGGATCATGCGGCACCTCCTGCCGCGCAATGATGCTGATACCGATATTGCGCAGCACGGCTTCACGAATCGACTCACGGCTGCCGATCTCCAGCAACGGCCCGAAACTGACCCCGGCGCTGGCCAGCAACTCTTCGGTCAAGCGCCGCGTGGTCGAACCCGGCTCGCGCATCAACAACGTATGCCCGGCCAGCGCGTTCAGCGTCACATGTTCCTGCGCCGCCAACGGATGATTGCGATGCACCGCCAGCACCAGCGGATCGGTGCCGAGTACCCGGCGAATCAACCGCGCATCGTCGAGCAACTGCGACGATGCCGCGACATCCACGCGGTAATCCTCCAGCGCTTCGAGCACTTGCTGCGAATTGCCGATCTCCACCGACACTTCCACCTGCGGCAAACGCTCGCGGAAGGTTTTTACCAGATCGAGGATGTAATACGGCGCCGTCGCGGCAATGCGCAGCGTGCCTTGGACCTGCCCACTGTTGCGCAGGAAAAACTCGATGTCCGCCTCTTGCTGCAACAGGGTCTTGACCATCGGCAGCAAGCGCGCGCCTTCGTCACTGACGCTTAAACGGCGCCCGCCTCGGTAGAACAACTCCACCGAATACTGGCTTTCCAGGTTACGAATCTGCGTGGTCACGGTCGGTTGGCTGAGGCCGAGTTTTTTCGCCGCCAGCGTGATGCTGCCCAGGCGGGCGACCATGTAAAACGCTTTCAGCTCGGCACTCAGCACAACCATCCCTCATTGTTATTTGCGCAACAGGCGCAAACCGTTGAACACCACCAGCAGGCTCACGCCCATATCGGCAAACACCGCCATCCACATGGTGGCCAGCCCGGCGAAGGTTACCGCAAGAAAGATCGCCTTGATCACCAGCGCCAGTGCGATGTTCTGTTTGAGGATGCTCGCGGTGTCGCGCGACAAACTGATGAACGCGGGGATCTTGCGCAGATCGTCGTCCATCAGGGCGACATCGGCGGTTTCGATCGCCGTGTCGGTGCCGGCGGCGGCCATGGCGAACCCGATCTCGGCACGGGCCAATGCCGGGGCATCATTGATGCCGTCGCCGACCATGCCGACCCGGTGGCCCTGCTTGTAAAGATCTTCAATGGCTTGCAGCTTGTCGGTCGGCAGCAAATCGCCGCGCGCCTCGTCGATCCCGACCTGGGCGGCAATCGCTTGTGCGGTGTGGACGTTGTCGCCGGTCAGCATCAGGGTTTTCACCCCGAGTGCATGCAACTGACGAATCGCTTCGCGGCTGGTTTCCTTGACCGTGTCGGCCACGGCGAACAGCGCCAGCGGGCCTGATTTGTCGAGTAGCAACACCACGGATTTGCCCTGCTTTTCCAGCGCGAACAGCTTCTCTTCCAGCTGCGGTGAGCACAGGCCAAGCTCTTCGACCAGACGATGGTTGCCCAAGTGATAAGTCTGGCCGTTGATGTCGCCTTTGACGCCCCGCCCGCCTAGCGCCGCAAAGTTATCCACAGTCAGCGCGGCAAAATCTTTATCCACAGCGGCACTGGCAATCGCCAGCGACACAGGATGATCGGAGCGCCCGGCCAGCGCGGCAGCGATTGCCGGTGCCGTGGCGTCTGCCGTCGGCTCGAGCGACAGGTAATCGGTCTGCACCGGTTTGCCGTGGGTGATCGTGCCGGTTTTATCCAGCGCCAGATAATCGAGCTTGAAACCGCCTTCCAGATACACGCCGCCCTTGACCAGAATGCCCTTGCGCGCGGCTGCCGCGAGGCCACTGACGATGGTCACCGGGGTGGAAATCACCAGTGCGCACGGGCAGGCAACCACCAGCAACACCAGCGCGCGGTAGATCCAGTCGAACCACGCCGCGCCCATGAACAACGGCGGGATGATCGCCACGGCCAAGGCGAAGACGAAGACCGCCGGGGTGTAGATTTTCGAGAATTGGTCAACGAAACGCTGAGTCGGCGCCCGTGCGCCCTGGGCCTGTTCGACCGCGTGAATGATCCGCGCCAGGGTCGAGTTGTTCGCCGCAGCGGTGACCGTGTATTCCAGCGAGCCGGCCTGATTGATGGTGCCAGCGAAGACTTTGTCGCCGACAGTTTTCTCCACCGGCAGGCTTTCGCCGGTGATCGGCGCCTGGTCGATGGTCGAGCTGCCGCTGACCACCGCGCCGTCCAGCGCGATGCGCTCGCCGGGTTTTACCCGCACGCGGGCGCCGAGATCGACGCTTTTCACTTCTTGTTCGCGCCAGTTGCCGTCGGCCTGCAATACCGTGGCTTGCTCGGGAGTCATTTGCATCAAACCACTGATCGCATTGCGCGCGCGGTCCAGCGAGCGTGCTTCGATCAGCTCGGCGACGGTGAAGAGGAACATCACCATCGCCGCTTCCGGCCACTGACCGATGAGGATCGCGCCGGTTACGGCGATGCTCATCAGCGCATTGATGTTGAGGTTAAGGTTCTTCAGGGCAATCCAGCCCTTTTTATAGGTGCCGAGGCCGCCGCTGAGGATCGACACCAGCGCAACAATCGCCACCACCCAGTCGGGGGCAGCGCTGGTGAAGTGGATGACTTCGGCGCCCAGCGCGGTCACACCGGACAGCGCCAGTGGCCACCAGTGTTTTTTCACCGCAGCCGGGGCCGGCGCATCGACACCCGCCTCCAGCGGCTCGGCATGCATGCCGAGGGACTTGATCGCTTCGGTGATCGGCTCGGTGCCCGGCAGATTGTGGGTCACGCCAAGTACGCGGTTGATCAGATTGAATTCCAGCTGCTGCACGCCGGCCAGTTTGCCGAGTTTGTTCTGGATCAGCGTCTGCTCGGTCGGGCAGTCCATTGCCTCGATGCGGAAGCTGCTCAGGCGCGCGTCGGCGCTGGTCTTTTCGCTCAGTTGCACCAGGGCAGGCGCTGCGGCTTTCGACGAGCAGCAGGAATCTTCGTGCGAATGAACCGGGGCCGGCGCAGCTTTCGAAGCGCAGCAGGAATCGCCGCCGTGCGAATGTTTATGCACCGGCTGCAATTCATGACTGTGATCGTGGCCGTCGCCGGGCTTGTGGGTGTGCAGGGAATCACTCATTGGTCGCGTCCATGAAGGTGCCTGTTGCCAAGTAAAGACCCTGTAGCCACTATAGGGTCAAGCACCCTTTTGGAGATGGCCGTCATGAAGATCGGCGAACTGGCGAAACTCACCGACTGCGCCGTGGAAACCATCCGCTACTACGAGCGCGAAAACCTCCTGCCGGAACCGGCGCGCAGCGACGGCAACTACCGCGTCTACACCCAGGCCCACGCCGAGCGCCTGACCTTCATCCGCAACTGCCGCACCCTCGACATGACCCTCGAAGAAATCCGCAGCCTCCTCGCCCTGCGCGACAGCCCGCAGGATCAGTGCGAGAGCGTCAATGCGCTGATCGACGAACATATTCAGCACGTGAAAACGCGAATTGACGGGTTATTGGCGTTGCAGACACAACTGCTCGACCTGCGCCAACGCTGTGGCGAAGGGCCGGAGGCGGATCAATGCGGGATCTTGCAGCGGCTGGAGGTGAGTGGCGGGGTTGTCGCGGCCGAAGTCGAACACTCCCATGTGGGCCGCAGCCACGGCCACTGACGGGCGAAGCTCGTTCCCACGCTCCGCGTGGGAATGCCGCCATGGACGCTCCGCGTCCAAAGTGACGCAGAGCGTCACGGGATTCATTCCCACGCGGAGCGTGGGAACGATCAATGGTGACTAGACCGCCATCGGCGCGGTCATCGGCGGATGGTGCTCATAGCCTTCCAGCGAGAAATCGCTCGGCTCGACCAATTCCAGCCACTCCGGCTGATATACGCCAGTCTTGGCAAACTCCGGCACGCGATCGGAGATCTTCAGTTTCGGCATGGCAAACGGCTCGCGCTTGAGCTGTTCGTTGAGCATGTCCAGGTGGTTCTCGTAGACGTGCGCATCGCCGATGAAATAGGTGAACCAGCGCGGCGTGTAGCCGGTCAGGCGACCGATCAGGCTCAGCAGCGCGGCGCCCTCGGTGAGGTTGAACGGCGTACCCAGACCCAGATCGTTGGAGCGGATGTAGAGAGTCAGAGAAATCTCTTTGGTCTCGACGTTCGGGTGGAACTGGTACAGCAGATGGCATGGCGGCAGGGCCATTTCATCGAGCTGGGCGACGTTCCAGCCGTGGAACAGAATGCGGCGGCTGCCCGGATCGTTGATGATCGTGTCGACGCACTGGCGCACCTGATCGATGGCTTTGTACAGCACCACGTAGGCCTGGCCATCTTCTTCGCCCTGGGCGATCTGCTTGTAGCCGTTGGCCAGGGTTTGTTCAATGGCGGCGGTGTTGCTCAGCGGGATCTGCTTGTACGCCGGCCACTTGCGCCACTGCACGCCGTAGATTTCACCGAGGTCGTCGTCGCCCTGACGGAACGGGTTGGCCAGCCATTGCGCGTTTTCGTTGGCGTTCTGGTCCCAGACCTTGCAGCCCAGCGCGCGGAATTCAGCGGCGTTGTTCACGCCACGCAGAAAGCCGCACATCTCGCCGATGGCCGATTTGAAAGCCATTTTGCGCGTGGTGATCGCCGGGAAACCTTCCTGCAGATCGAAACGCAGCATTGCTCCCGGAAAACTGATGGTGTTGATGCCGGTGCGGTTGGCCTGCTTGGTGCCGTTCTTTATGACGTGCGAGACCAGTTCGAGATATTGCTTCATGAGTTACCTGTGTCCTTGGAGCCCCGGCGTCGCGCGCCGGGGTTCGTAGTTTAAGCCGTCGGCGCGAGCGGTGCTGCCGGGGCGCGACGATAGGCCAGCCAGATCAGCAACAGCCCGCCGACAATCATCGGCACGCAGAGCACCTGGCCCATGGTCAGCCAGTTCCACGCCAAGTAGCCCAACTGCGCATCCGGGACGCGAACGAACTCGACGATGAAACGGAAGATGCCGTAGAACAGCGCGAACATGCCGGAGACCGCCATGGTCGGGCGCGGTTTGCGCGAGAAAATCCAAAGAATAAGGAATAGCGCCACGCCTTCGAGGGCGAACTGATACAGCTGCGACGGGTGACGCGGCAACTGCGCCGGATCGCTGAACGGCGGGAATACCATGGCCCACGGCACGTCGGTGGCCTTGCCCCACAACTCGGCGTTGATGAAGTTGCCGATGCGCCCGGCGCCCAGACCGATCGGCACCATCGGCGCGACGAAGTCCATCAGCTGGAAGAACGACTTGCCATTGCGCTTGCCGAACCACAGGGCCGCGAGCATCACGCCGATGAATCCGCCGTGGAACGACATGCCGCCCTTCCACACTTCGAAAATCAGCGTCGGGTTGGCCAGGTACGCGCTCAGGTCATAGAACAGCACGTAACCCAGACGGCCACCGACGATCACGCCCATCGATAGCCAGAACACCAGATCGGAGAGTTTCTCCTTGGTCCAGGTCGGGTCGAAGCGGTTGAGCCGGCGCGACGCCAACAGCCACGCGCCGCCGATGCCGATCAGGTACATCAGACCGTACCAGTGGATTTTCAGCGGACCGATGGCCAGGGCCACCGGGTCGATCTGCGGGTAAGGCAGCATTGCGACTCCTTGTTAGAGTTGAAAGCGAAATTCCCGGGCGACGCTGCCACCTCAGGATTAAGCCAGGATTGCCACGCGGTCAGAGCAGAAAGCTCAAACCCACGCAGAACAGCAAAGCGGCGAACAGCCTTTTCAGCAAGCGCGGCGACAACCTGTGTGCCAGACGCGCACCGAGCCGAGCGAAGACCATGCTGGTCAGGGCGATGCCCAACAATGCCGGCAAATACACAAAACCGAGACTATGGGCCGGCAACAACGGATCGTGCCACCCCAGAATCATGAAACTTGCTGCACTGGCCAAAGCGATCGGCAAGCCACAGGCCGATGAGGTCGCCACGGCCTGCTGCATCGGCACGCTGCGCCAGGTCAGAAACGGCACGGTCAGCGAGCCGCCGCCAATGCCGAAAATCGCCGAGGCCCAGCCAATCACCGTACCGGCAGCGGTCAGACCGAGTTTGCCCGGCACCGTTCGGCTGGCCTTGGGTTTGACATCCAGCGCCAGTTGCACGGCGATCACCAGAGCGAACAGACCGATGATCTTTTGCAGGTTCGGTCCGGAGATGGCTTCTGCGGTCAGCGCACCGAAACCGGCGCCGAGCAGAATGCCCACGGTCATCCAGCGAAAAATCGCCCAGCGCACCGCGCCCCGGCGGTGATGCTCACGCACGGCGTTGACCGAGGTGAATATGATCGTCGCCAGCGACGTCCCTACCGCCAAGTGCGTAAGAATCGACTGATCGAAGCCCTGCAAAGTGAAGCTGAACACCAGCACCGGGACGATGATGATCCCGCCGCCAACGCCAAACAGCCCGGCGAGCACGCCCGCACAGGCACCGAGCGCCAGGTAGAGCAGAAATTCCATGACCGTCTCCAGCACGCATCGGCAAAACAGGAGCGGCATGTTAACGGATGCGCAGCCTTCTGCTCCACTGGCGATGGATGCACGGACGCCGGATGCGTAGAGTGGGCAAAAAACACACAAGGACCACCTTATGTGCCTGATTGTTTTCGCCTGGCGCCCGGGCCATGCCCAGCCGCTGATCGTCGCGGCCAACCGCGACGAGTTCTACGCCCGCCCCAGCCTGCCATTGGCGCCGTGGCCCGAGGCGCCGCATGTGCATGCCGGGCGTGATCTTGAAGCTGGCGGCACGTGGCTGGGGATCGGCACCAACGGACGCTTCGCCGCGCTGACCAATATTCGCGATCCACAGCAGCCACCGGCGACCAAATCCCGGGGCGAACTGGTGGCGCGCTTTCTTGCTGGCGATCTATCGATTGATGATTATTTGAGCGATGTGGTGGCTCGTGCCGCCGAATACGCCGGGTTCAATCTGCTGCTGGGCAATGCCCATGAGTTGTGGCACTTCAATGCGCGGGCGTCAGAGCCGGTGATGTTGCAGCCTGGAGTCTATGGGTTATCCAATGCCGGACTGGATACACCGTGGCCAAAACTGCTCAAGGCCAGGGCGGCATTGAGCGCGGTGCTGGACGATCCGCAGCCTGAGCGATTGCTGGCCTTGCTGAGCGATGCGCAGACCGCACCCGAGGCGGAGTTGCCGGATACCGGGGTAGGCATGGCGACGGAGTCGTTGTTGTCGAGCGTGTTTATTGCCAGCCAGAGTTATGGCACGCGAGCGAGCACAGCGTTGATCGTGCAGGCAGACGGCACGCGGCGGATGGTAGAGCGCAGTTTTGGGCCGTATGGCGGGCATCTCGGCGAGGTGGAGATTGTGGTTTAGCGGTGCCTGAATTGGCGCCTTCGCGAGCAGGCTCGCTCCCACCTGGGTTTCGTGATCGATACGAATCCCTGTGGGAGCGAGCCTGCTCCGGGCGGCGTTCCGACGAAGAGGGCATCAGCCTTTTAGAGAGCCTTGGTCACCACCGGCGAATTCATCTTCGCCAACCCGAGATTCTTCAGCGCCAGTTGCAGCGAGCTGTGGATAACCTGCGGGTTATCGATCTTCATCAGTTCCGCCAGCATCTCCTGCGCCTTGCTCAGGTTCACCTGACGCAACATCCACTTCACCTTCGGCAGGTTGGTGGCGTTCATCGACAGGCTGTCGAACCCCATCGCCATCAACAGCACCGCCGCCGCCGGATCACCGGCCATCTCGCCGCAGATGCTCACCGGCTTGCCTTCGGCGTGGGCGTCAGTGACCACGGTTTGCAGAGCTTGCAGCACCGCCGGATGCAGATAGTCGTAGAGGTCGGCGACGCGCGGGTTGTTGCGGTCTACCGCCAGCAGGTACTGGGTCAGGTCGTTGGAGCCGACGGAGAGGAAGTCGACCATCCGCGCCAGTTCCTTGGTCTGGTACACCGCTGCCGGGATTTCGATCATCACGCCGATCGGCGGCATCGGCACGTCGGTGCCTTCGTCGCGCACTTCGCCCCAGGCACGGTGGATCAGGTGCAGGGCTTCTTCGAGTTCGTGAGTGCCGGAGATCATCGGCAGCAGAATCCGCAGGTTGTTCAGGCCTTCGCTGGCCTTGAGCATCGCGCGGGTCTGCACGAGGAAGATTTCCGGGTGGTCGAGGGTGACGCGGATACCGCGCCAGCCGAGGAACGGGTTGTCTTCCTTGATCGGGAAGTACGACAGCGATTTGTCACCGCCGATGTCGAGGCTGCGCATGGTCACCGGTTGCGGGTGGAACGCGGCGAGCTGTTCGCGGTAGATCGCCAGCTGTTCCTTCTCGCTCGGGAAGCGCTGGTTGATCATGAACGGCACTTCGGTGCGGTACAGGCCGACCCCTTCGGCGCCACGCTTCTGCGCCCGCGCCACATCGGCGAGCAGGCCGGTATTGACCCACAGTGGCATGCGGTGGCCATCGAGGGTCACGCACGGCAGGTCGCGCAGGGTGTCGAGGCCCAGCGCCAGTTGTTTCTCTTCCTCGACGACTTCGGCGAACTGCTTGCGCAGCACTTCGCTGGGGTTGGTGTAGACCTCGCCACGGGTGCCGTCGACGATCATTTCGATGCCGTCGACCTTGGCGTACGGCAGGTCGACCAGGCCCATCACCGTCGGAATGCCCATGGCCCGGGCCAGAATCGCGACGTGAGAGTTACCCGAGCCGAGTACCGAGACCAGACCGACCAGCGTGCCTTCCGGCACCTCGCCGAGCATCGCCGGCGTCAGCTCTTCGCTGACCAGAATGGTTTTTTCCGGGTAGACCAGGTTCTGCTGACGCTCTTCCTGCAGATAGGCGAGCAAGCGGCGGCCAAGGTCTTTGACGTCCGAGGCGCGCTCGCGCAGGTAGGCGTCGTCCATCAGTTCGAAACGGTTGACGTGCTCAGTGACCACCTGACGCAGCGCGCCCTGAGCCCACTGCCCCGTCTTGATCACCGTGGTGATTTCGCTGCCCAGCGAGGCATCGTCGAGCATCATCAGGTAGACGTCGAACAGCGCGCGCTCTTCCGGGCGCAGTTGGGTGGCGAGTTTGGCGGACAAGGCGCGCATGTCGGCGCGCACGCCTTCGATGGCGGTCTTGAACAGCGCCAGCTCAGCGTTGATGTCGGTGATGGTCTTGTCCGGCACCACGTCCAGGTCTGCCGGCGGCAGCATGACCACGGCGGTACCGACGGCAGCACCCGGCGAACCCGGCACGCCGACGAACTTGGCTTCCTGAATCCCCTTGCCCTGCCGGCCCAGACCACGGATCGAACCGGTGGCCTCGGCGTGGGCGATTACGCCGGCGAGCTGCGCGCTCATGGTCACGAGGAAGGCTTCTTCACCTTCGTCGAACTGGCGGCGTTCTTTCTGTTGGATGACCAACACGCCGACGACGCGGCGGTGGTGAATGATCGGTGCACCGAGGAACGAGGCGTAACGCTCTTCACCGGTCTCGGCGAAGTAGCGATAGCGCGGGTGAACCGAAGCGTTCTCGAGGTTCAGGGGTTCTTCACGCGTGCCGACCAGACCGACCAGACCCTCGTTGGGGGCCATGCTGACCTTGCCGATCGAGCGCTTGTTCAAGCCCTCGGTAGCCATCAGGACGAAGCGGTTGGTTTCCGGATCAAGCAGGTAGACCGAGCAGACCTGGCTGCCCATGGCCTCTTTGACGCGCAACACAATAATCCCCAACGCCGCCTTGAGATCCTTGGCGGAGTTAACTTCCTGGACGATCTTGCGCAGCGTATTGAGCATGGCTCGGGGTCGAACTCCGTCGTCAGTCGCGCGCTAAAAGGCGCGGGGCAAGCTCTTTGAGAGCGCGTCGATACACCTCGCGCTTGAATGTCACCACCTGGCCCAACGGATACCAATAGCTGACCCAGCGCCAGCCATCGAACTCCGGTTTACCGGTCAGATCCATCCGCACCCGCTGCTCGTTGGAGATCAGGCGCAGGAGAAACCATTTCTGTTTCTGGCCGATGCACAGCGGTTGGCTGTGGGTACGCACCAGGCGTTGCGGCAAACGATAGCGCAACCAGCCTCGGGTACAGGCCAGTATTTCAACATCTTCACGTTCCAGGCCAACTTCTTCGTTCAGCTCGCGGTACAAGGCGTCTTCCGGCGTCTCCTCGGGGTTGATCCCCCCTTGCGGAAACTGCCAGGCGTCCTGATTGATACGGCGAGCCCATAGCACCTGGCCGGCGTCATTCGTCAGAATGATCCCGACATTGGGGCGGAAACCATCGGGGTCGATCACGGCAACAACCTCGCAAACGCATGTCGCCGCATTGTTCCACAAAGCTTGATCAGGCGGCAACGAAGGTTCCTACCTTATGTGCACTCTTGTGAAAAGACCGTATTCTTGTCGCCTTTTTTACTGACTTTTCAGCGGGTAACTGCAATGCGCCTGGCTTTATTCGATTTGGACAACACCCTTCTGGGCGGCGACAGCGATCACGCTTGGGGCGATTATCTGTGCGAGCGCGGCTTCCTCGACCCGATCGCCTACAAGGCGCGCAACGACGAGTTCTATCAGGATTACCTGGCCGGCAAGCTCGACAACGCCGCCTACCTGAACTTCTGCCTGGAAATTCTCGGCCGCACCGAAATGGCCGTACTCGACGCCTGGCACAGCGATTACATGCGCGACTGCATCGAGCCGATCGTGCTGCCCAAGGCACTGGAGCTGCTGAAAAAGCACCGCGATGCTGGCGACAAACTGGTGATCATCACCGCCACCAACCGTTTCGTCACCGCGCCGATCGCTGTGCGCCTGGGCGTGGAAACCCTGATCGCCACCGAATGCGAAATGGTCGACGGCCGCTACAGCGGGCGCAGCACCGACATTCCGTGTTTCCGTGAAGGCAAGGTCACGCGCCTCAATCGCTGGCTGGAAGAGACCGGGCATTCGCTTGAGGACAGCTATTTCTATAGCGATTCGATGAATGATCTGCCGCTGCTGGAACAGGTGGCGAATCCGGTGGCGGTGGATCCTGATCCGAATCTGCGGGCCGAAGCCGAGAAGCGTGGCTGGCCGGTGATCAGTCTGCGCGGCTGACTCCGCCTTCGCGAGCAAGCCCGCTCCCACAGGGAATTTGTGAACGACACAGATCCAATGTGGGAGCGAGCTTGCTCGCGAATGGGATCGACGCGGTCTCAAGCCTTAAACCGGCTTGGCCCCCATCAACGCCGCTATGGCGACAAATCCGACGCCGCTGACAATCGCCAGGGCCAGATTGAATGTGCGGTTGCCCACCCCGCTTGTCCACAGCCGATCCAGCCGGACCAGCAGCCAGACCGCGCTGAGCGTGGCCACGGCATAGATCACGCTGGAACCCAGAATCCACAATTGGCCCAATGGCCAGCCCACCAGGTGTACCAGCCACCAGCCGGTGAAAGGCATGCTGAGCATGCCGATCAGCATCAGACACCAGATGAACAGCCACGGACGGCGCATCGTACTGGCCGGGCCTTCGCTGCGATTACGCCAGGTCAGGGCGGCGAGCACCAGCCCGCTCACGAGGATGACCACGGTCGCCGCGGCGTGGAGGACTTTCAGGGTGGTCAGGGTTTCCATGTCGTTCTCTTCCGTAGATCCATGCCCATCAGCGTAGCCGCTCAGCCAAGAAACAGCTGATAGGCCGGGTTGTCGCTTTCATCCCAATACGGGTAGCCGATTTCCGCCAGTGCCGCCGGCACCAGATGACGTTCGTCATGGGGCACTTGCAGGCCGGCGACCACGCGGCCGTCCGCTGCGCCGTGGTTGCGGTAGTGAAACATCGAGATATTCCAGCGCCCGCCGAGCTTGTTGAGGAAGTTGAACAAGGCTCCCGGACGCTCCGGGAATTCGAAGCGCAGCACCACTTCATCGACCACCTGCGCCGCGCGGCCGCCGACCATGTGGCGGATGTGCAGCTTGGCCAGTTCGTTGTCGGTCAGGTCGATAACCGGGAAACCCTGCTCGGTCAGGCTCGCCAGCAAGGCGCTGCGCGGATCGTTGTCCGGGTGGGTCTGCACGCCAACAAAGATGTGTGCTTCGCTGCCGGTGTTGTAGCGGTAATTGAATTCAGTGATCTGGCGCTTGCCGATGGCTTCGCAGAAGGCCTTGAAGCTGCCGGCCTTTTCCGGAATGGTCACGGCGATGATCGCCTCGCGACCTTCGCCCAGTTCGGCGCGCTCGGCGACGTGGCGCAGGCGGTCAAAATTGACGTTGGCACCGGAGTCGATGGCGACGAAAGTCTGGCCGCTGACGCCACGCTGCTCAACATACTTCTTGATCCCGGCCACGCCAAGCGCGCCGGCAGGTTCGGTGATCGAGCGGGTATCGTCGTAGATATCCTTGATCGCCGCGCAGATCTCATCAGTGCTGACGGTGATCACCTCATCAACGTAATCCTTGCAGATCTCAAAGGTGTACTGGCCGATCTGCGCCACCGCCACGCCGTCGGCGAAGATGCCCACGGTCGGCAGAACCACGCGCTCGCCCGCTGCCATCGCGGCTTGCAGGCAGTTGGAATCGTCCGGTTCGACGCCAATCACCTTGATGTCCGGACGCAGGTATTTCACGTAGGCCGCGATACCGGCGATCAGGCCGCCACCGCCGACCGGGACGAAAATCGCATCCAGCGGCTGCGGGTGCTGACGCAGGATTTCCATGGCCACGGTGCCCTGCCCGGCAATGGTGTGCGGATCGTCGTACGGGTGGATGTAGACGTAGCCTTTTTCATCGACCAGTTTCAGCGAATAGGCCAGCGCTTCCGGAAACGAGTCACCGTGCAGCACCACTTTGCCGCCGCGCGAACGCACGCCTTCCACTTTGATTTCCGGGGTGGTCTTGGGCATGACGATGGTGGCTTTGACGCCCAACACTTTCGCCGCCAGAGCCAGACCCTGCGCATGATTGCCCGCCGAGGCGGTGACCACACCTCGGGCGCGCTCTTCGTCGCTCAGTTGCGTCAGCTTGTTGTAGGCGCCGCGAATCTTGAACGAAAACACCGGCTGCAAGTCTTCGCGCTTGAGCCAGATGTCGTTGCCCAGCCGCTCGGAGAGCTGGCGAGCGTTCTGCAGCGGGGTTTCTACGGCAACGTCATAAACGCGCGAGGTGAGGATCTTTTTGACGTACTGTTCGAGCATCGGAAAGCATCACTGAGCGGGTTGGGCAGGGCCAAGGAGTCTAACCCGGCTTTCGGGCGCACGACCACACGGATCCAGAGGTTTTATGCGCCCAAAAAGATCGCAGCCTTCGGCAGCTCCTACACTTTGGAACGCATTCCCCTGTAGGAGCTGCCGAAGGCTGCG
>NZ_WBRZ01000154.1:0-13525 GCF_008923895.1 Pseudomonas sp. GXM4 | reverse complement strand
GTCATTCAGCGAAGATGTTGCCTGATCCGGCGCCTTCGCGAGCAGGCTCGCTCCCACCGGGTTATTGGTGTTGTCAGGGATCAAGGTTTCTTTCGACGTCATGCCCCCGACTCCTGAATCGCCCGAACCACGGTGTTGAGGTTGCCGGTCATTTCCTTTTCGTACTTGTCGGCGGTGTATTCGCCGTAGGAAATGTGCGACAGCGGGTACAGCTTCACCCCGGATTCGCGCTGGATGGTGTCGACGTAGCTGGACGGGAAATCCATCTCCGAGAAGATCACTTTGACGTCGAGTTCACGCAACTGGTCGATGGTCTTTTTCAGCTGACTCGGGCTTGGCTCGATGCCGTGGGCCGGCTCGACCACGGCCGTCACTTCCAGACCGAATTCGCGCAACAGATAGTCGTAAGCCGCATGCACTGTGGCCACGCGCAGTTCGGCGTTGGGTGCCTGGGTCAGTTTGGCCAAAGCGTCGGCGCGCATCTGCCGCAGGCGTTTGCCATAGGCGCGCGCGTTTTGCGTGTAGGTCTTGGCGTTGTCCGGATCGATCTTGCCCAGCTCGCGGGCGATGTTGTTGACCTGGGCGATGGAGGCGCTGATCGACAGGAACGTGTGCGGATTGACCACTTTGCCGGCGCCGCGCGCAGCGACACCGGTGGCCGCCAGCAATGGCACGTTTTCGTTGGCTTCGATGGTTTTGACGTTGGGTGTTTCGCTGGCGGCGATCATCCGGTCGGCGAAGTCGTCATGACCGACGCCGTTGAGCACGATCACGTCCAGTCCGCTGATGCGCTTGATGTCTTCGGCGCGCGGTTCGTAGGCGTGCGGATTGAAGCCCGCAGGAATCAGCGGCACCACTTCGGCCTTGTCGCCGACGATGTTGGCGACGTAGCTGTAATACGGATGCAGGGTGATGCCGATGCGCAGGCGTTTGCCTTGCTCGGCGCTGGCCAACGGGCTCAGCAGGCAGGCGCACAGGCCAAGCAGAAACAGGCGTAACAAGGGACGGCGAGGAGATGAAATGGACATGGGCAAGCAGTCTTCTCTCGGATAAAGGCGAGGAATCAATGGCGATGTTCGCGGGTAACCCCGGCATCGAATTGCGCGACGATCTGTTTCCAGCCAGCGGCGGACAGCGCGGCGTCCGACAGATCTTCAGCAGGCGCGGGATCGGCGCTGCGCTTGAGCCAGATGTCCGGCGCCGCGTTGGCGTCAGTGCCGACACGCATCAGAAATGAACCGGCGACATCAGGCGTCGCACTACGACCGAAATAGGCGCGTTCGGCGAGCATTTGCCATGCGTGACCACCACGGCTGACCGAACTGGCATCCTGCGCGAACGGCGCAAAGCCTTCGTCGGCCAGCATTTGTGGCGTCGGCAGGGCTTGTTGCTCTTCGCGCAGCAAGCGGATTTCGTCGAGGGTCACGCGCAGGTCGGCATAAATGCCTTGCTCGGCGGCGCTGAGATCGCGGCGGGCGTCGTACTGGTTGCTGGCGACCGGCTCCGGTTCATGGGAAACCCCGCGCCACGCCACCACCGAGCCGGCGACCGCGAGGATCAGCAGGCACAACAGCAGCACGTTGAGGGTTTCATGGCCGGCTCCGGCCGGGCGTACCACTTGCGTCGTCGGGCTACTCATGGGGCTTGGATATCCGCCTGGTCGATTTCCACCACGTGGCCTGGGCCGGCGTCGAACAGCACATAGAACTCGCTGCCGGGCTTCTTGAACGTCAGCGTCGAGTCATCACCCAATTTGCCCGGCACCAGAATGGTTTCGTCGTAGCCGATCACGTCGAGGGTCACCCCCGGCGCGCCGCTGCCGTCGGAGAAACCGCCGGTGCATTTGATCTGTTCGGCATCGATGGCTTTGCATTCGCACATCGGGTTGTGCGCCAGGGCGCCGGCACTGAAACCGGCGCTCAGCAGCAGCGCGGCGCTGGCGAGCAAACGGGTATGAAGGGGTGAGCGAGTCATGGTTTGGCTCCTTGTTTGTTCAGCCACGCGACCGTGGCGGGGGAGGCTTGGCTCAGGGGAATCGCGGCCTGGTGCATGCTGCCGTCCCAGCCTTCCATGGTGATCCACAGCTCGGCGTCAGGTTTGGTCTTTGCCGGGATCGGCATTTGCGTGCCCATGCGATAAGGCGTACCGAAGAAGATCGTGCCAGCGGCGCGCAGACTGCGCGGCTTGCCGATGCGCAGGTAAGTAGCCTTGACCTGCTCGACGCAGGTATCACAAACGGCGGCAGTGAAATCCTTCATATAGCCGGCCGGACCGCTAAGGTGCGGCGCCTCGTCACGCAGTTCGGCCAGGCGCAGGCTCCACGGGCCGACCTGAACGGTGCCTATTTCACGCTGGCCCAGGCCACTGTCGCCGCGAAACAGCGAAGCATCGGCAAAGTATTTCGGCATGAAGCCCAGCGGGATCAGCAACAGCAGGACATTGATGTGGAAACGCCACTTGTGCCAGAAACGCGACAGGCGCGACGGCGGTGTGACCGAGATGGCTTTGTTCACAGGCTGGCCTCCGAAGGTTCACGACGCAGCGCCGGTTGGGCGGTGACGCGGTTTCTCTTGTCCTCGCGTTTCAGCGCATTGGCGGTGGCCAGCGCGGTGCGCTTGGTCCAGATCAGCAGGCCGCTGAGGATCATCATGCTCAGCAACAGACCGAAGAAGAACC
This sequence comes from Pseudomonas sp. GXM4, assembly GCF_008923895.1. Lineage (NCBI taxonomy): Bacteria > Pseudomonadati > Pseudomonadota > Gammaproteobacteria > Pseudomonadales > Pseudomonadaceae > Pseudomonas > Pseudomonas sp. GXM4. The sequence continues at coordinate 10,849 of NZ_WBRZ01000154.1, read as the reverse complement.
AGATCAACTTGATCCAGATTCCACCGAAGTCACCGGTGTGCAGCGGGCGCATGGATTCGGTGACGAATTCCAGCGAGGACCGATCGGACAGCAAGCGTGAGGAAGCCATTTCGCCGTTATACGGGTTGAGAGTCGCGGTCTGGTACATCAGCGGATACCAGCCACGGCCGCTGACGCTCATGTGTGAGTAGGCATTGCCCGGCAGGTTGACGTAACTGGCTTCCAGCCCCGGAATCTTCTGCTGGGCGATTTCGATGGCGCGGTCCAGGCTGATACGCGGCGGCGGGGTGCCGGCGGCCGAGATCGGCACACTTTCGCGGGACATCGCCGGGATGATCGGCTCGCTGGAAATGGAAATCTGGTTATCGAACAGGATCGCTTTGATCAGGAACCAGATGCCGGTGATGGAAATCACCGCGATGAACCAGATCGACCAGATGCCGCACAGGCGATGGAAGTCGCCCCAGAAGATCCGCGCACCATGGCGTACACGCAGGGTCGGGCGCAAAAAACCTTTCCAGAAGCGCTTGTAGACCACCAGCCCGGTAATCAGCGACACCAGCATCGGCACGCCGAGCAATGACACCAGATACCAGCCCCAGCTGTAGCCGTTGGTGAACGGCACCAGCCACCAGCCGTGCAGGGCGCGGGTGAACGCCTTGAAATCGAACGCCGGCGCGGTGCCCTGAATGACTCCGGTGTACGGATTGACATAGACCGTCAACGAGCGCCCGTCGGGATAGCTGACTTCGACGTCGAGGGCAAAGTGCGACTCGTCCGGACGATTGATGCTCTGCACCAGGGTTTGCGGCTCGGCCTGTTTGATCGCGGCGAGGATCTGGTCGTAGCTCAGTCGCGGCGCGTCGTCCGACGGCTGACTGGCGCGCATTTGCGGGTTGGCCAGCCAGACAATCTCCTGGCTGACCACCGCCAGCGTGCCGGTGACACAGACGATCAGCACAAAGAACCAGATCGGCAACGCCAGCCAGCTATGCACCAGGAACCACAGTTTGGAACGGGATTTCTTCGACATGATTGCGCGTCTTGATTGCGGTGGAAGGGGCCGGGCTACGGGCTTCGCAGCACGGAACTCCCCGGGAGGCCGTTCGTGGCTTTTGCCTACGCGAACGGCCTGCATTCCTATAAGACGGATGAGCGAAGTAAATCCCGAAAGCGGATATGAAAGTAAATGTTTCGCAATTACATCGGCAGTATATTTTTGCCGGTTGATCCGAGGTAAAAAAACCTCAACCTTGGTTAAACATCTCCATCGCCCGCTGGCGAATCTGCTCTTCGCTCAGATCCTCTTTGTGCGTGGCGAGAAACCACAGATGGCCGAACGGATCTCTCAGCGTGCCGCTGCGATCACCATAAAACTGGTCTTTGACCTCGGAGACGCTTTGCGCCCCGGCATCCAGCGCTTGTTGAAAGGATTGGTCAACATCGGTGACATACAGGTGCAAGCCGATCGACACAGCCTGCTGCGGATTGCTCAGCGGCCCTTGATCACAAGGGGTGCCAAGCATGATCGCGCTGTCGCCGATGCGCAGTTCGGCGTGGCCGATATTGCCGTCGGGCATGGTCAGGCGCATGACTTCGCTGGCGTTGAAGGCTTTTTTGTAGAACTCGATGGCCTCGGCAGCCTGTTGGATGCCGAGATACGGGGTAATGCTGTGATACCCCTCGGGAATGGGTTTGACGCTCATGACGTTCTCCCTGTTTTTGTTTTCAACAGATGTGGTTACACCGGACTTATCCGGAGCAATCACTATAGAACCGTCCTTGCTGCGCAACTTGTTCGCCGACGAGCAGCGTCATTACTCATCGCGAAAGTGCGGGCCTGGGCCTCGGTCACCGAGCATGTCGCCTTTATTGCGTAACGGACATGCTTCCATGGACAGACAGCCGCAACCGATGCACCCGGTGAGCTGATCGCGCATCAGCGTCAATTGCCTGATTCGTTCGTCGAGCTCGCGCTGCCATTGTTCAGACAGCATTTTCCAGTCCGCCGCCGATGGCGCGCGATCCTGCGGCAGGATCTTCAGCGCTTCGCCGATTTCCGCCAGCGGTATCCCCAGCCGTTGCGCGACTTTGATCAACGCCACCCGGCGCAGGACGGCGCGCGGATAGCGGCGCTGATTGCCGGCATTGCGCTCACTCTTGATCAAACCTTTGGCTTCATAAAAATGCAGCGCGGTGACCGCGACGCCACTGCGCGCCGCAACCTCGCCCACGGTGAGAGGCTTGTGCACCTGGTCTTTGCTGATCATGCTGAAAATGCTCTTGACCTTGACTTAACTAGAGGTTTTACCCTGCAGCTCTTCGGGTCGCAAGGCTCGCTTCAACATGAGTGGGGGCTTTCCATGAGCAATCGCAGCTTTACCCAATTGATCGAATTCGAAATCGAACCCCGCCAGCAAGCAGCGCTGGTCTCGGCATTGGCGACGCAGACCGAGGGCCTGGCTCAGCGTCACGACGGGTTTCTCAGCGCCAGCGTGCAGGCCAGCGACGACGGCCGCCGCGTGCTGAGTTTTTTGCAGTGGCAAAGTCGCGAAGCGGGGGAGGCGGCATTTCGCAGTTTCGAAAGCGGCGAACAGGATTTCTGGCAAATGATCCGCACCCATCGGGCGAAAACCGTGACCTTCAATTCGTTCCAGGTGCACAGCAGTATCGCCCGCAGCCACGACGACGCGCTGCACTGCCGTTTGCCGGTCAGCCAGTATTAGCGCAAAGCTGATAGCCACTATTGAGAGCGTTGATTTCTGCGCGAGCGTGCCCGGGCGTAGCCTTTCTCCATCGACCCCACATTGCTCGCCAGGACGCTCCCATGAACCGTTTACTGACTGTTTCGCTGATGCTCGCTGTTTCCGTACTCGCCGGTTGTGCCGGCCATGTTTCGCCCGAGCTGCGCCCTTACACCGCTGAAGAATCCCGTGAACTGGCGCTGGAAGCGCTGAACCGCAGCGGCTTGTCATTCGACGAATACCACGCGAAAAAAGCCCAATTGCTCGGCCAGCCGCAGAAGACTTTCGGCTTCGACCAACAGGGTGAGATGAGCGCCGAACGTGCCATACAGCTGCACGGTCGTCCGAGCTGAAAGCAAACTGTACTGCTTGGAGTTTTCCCTAACTGTCCGTGGGTTTGCCGGGCCGTGTGGGATAGGGTCAACAGCTGAACGACCCTGGATGGACTGCCTCGATGAACCTCTCGCTTGATCTGCTGTTGGGCTTTGCCCTTTTTGCCCTTGTCACCTCGATCACACCGGGGCCGAACAACACCATGTTGCTGGCGTCCGGAGTGAATTTCGGTTTCAACCGCACCATTCCGCACATGCTCGGCATCAGCTGCGGCTTCTTCCTGTTGGTGGTAGCGGTGGGCTTTGGCCTTGGCGCCGTGTTTCAGGCCTATCCGATTCTGTATACGGTGCTGCGTTATGTCGGCGCGGCGTATTTGTTGTATCTGGCGTGGAAGATCGCCCACTCCGGCCCGGTCGGCGACAGTGCCCACGGCGAGGCGAAACCGATCAGCTATCTGGGCGCCGCGGCGTTCCAATGGGTCAATCCCAAGGCGTGGATCATGGCCATCGGTGCCATCAGCACGTACACGCCGATGCAGGGTTATTTCTATAACGTCGTGATCATCGCGGCTGTGTTCGCCATCATCAATCTGCCCAGTGTCGGCCTGTGGGCGGCGTGCGGCACGCTGTTGCGCAATGTGCTGAAAGATCCGCGCTGGTTGCGCGTGTTCAATTGGGGCATGGCGGCGCTGTTGGTGATCTCGCTGTATCCGTTACTTCTCGAAAGCTTTCACTGACGCATTGCTTCAATCGCCGGCCCGATGCCTGTTAAGCTCGGTTTCAGGAGCGTTCCTACGCACTTTTAAATGAAGCCCTACTTCTTTAACGGCATCCGATCAGGTATTGATGACGCTCTCGAACCCATGCACAGCTCACGAGGCTGTGCATCGTCGTTTGCAGACACGAGCCTCCTGATCCCGGAACACGCTCTGCGAGTCCTTTATGAACACACGTCCGTTGTATTTCGATTACGCCGCCACCACCCCGGTGGACGAGCGGGTCATCCAGGTGATGATCGAATGTCTGGGTTTTCACGGTAACTTCGGTAACCCGGCATCCAGCTCCCACGCGTTTGGCCGGCAGGCCCGGCAGACGGTCGAGCAGGCACGTCGGCAAGTCGCCGATCTGGTCGGCGCGCAGCCTGAGCAGATTGTCTGGACCTCCGGGGCCACCGAATCCAACAACCTCGCTCTCAAAGGCGTCTCCCAGGCCCGTGGCGTTTGCGGCGGCCATATCATTACCAGTCAGATCGAACACAAGGCCATTCTCGACACCGCGCGGCAATTGCAGGACGCGGGCATTGCCGTGACCTATCTGGTACCGGACGCCCAAGGCTTGATCACGCCGCAAGCGGTCAGTGAAGCGATGCGTGACGACACCTTTCTGGTGTCGCTGATGCTGGTCAACAATGAGTTGGGCACGGTCAACGATGTCCAAGCGATTGGCGAAGTGGTGCGCAGTCGGCAGGCGTTGTTTCATGTGGATGCGGCGCAAGGCGCCGGCAAAGTCGCGATCGATCTGAGCCGCTGGCCGGTGGACCTGATGTCGTTTTCCGCACACAAACTCTACGGCCCCAAAGGCATTGGCGCTTTGTATGTCGGCCCGCAGGCGCAGCAACGCTTGCAGGCCCAGATCCACGGCGGCGGTCATGAAGGTGGCCTGCGCTCCGGAACCCTGGCGACTCATCAGATTGCCGGGATGGGCGCTGCTTTCGCTTTGGCCGCCGACGCATTTGATGAAGAGAAAAAGTCCATCATCGCTTTGCGCGAACGCTTGCTCGAACAGCTTTTGAAGTTGCCCGGCGTGCGCCTCAATGGCAGTGCCTCGCAACGCATTCCGCACACCCTGAGCCTGACCTTCAGCGAGGGCGAGTTCAACAGCGCCGCATTGAGCCATTCGATCGCGTTTTCCGCGACGTCGGCGTGTAATTCCGCAAGTAATGCGCCGTCCCACGTGCTGCTCGCGCTCGGACACGATGCGCGGCTGGCGGGGCGCACCATTCGCTTGAGCCTCGGGCGGTTTACCACCGTCGAGGATGTCGACAAGGCCGTTGACCTGATCACAACCGCCTGCGCCAGTGCCCCGGCATTCTGGGCGACAGGGCTCTAAACAGCAGACGCTTTCCATGGCCGCGAAGGCTACGAACAATAACGATGACGCGATTAGCAGGAGACATGATGAGTTCCCACACCTTGACCGAAGGATCGGTGCCTCAGCGCTTGGCGCATACCCGTGAACTGATGCGCCGCGAAGGCATCCATGCGCTGCTGGTGCCGTCCGCCGACCCGCATCTTTCGGAATACCTGCCGGGTTACTGGCAGGGCCGGCAATGGCTGTCGGGTTTCCACGGTTCGGTCGGTACGCTGATCGTCACTGCGGATTTCGCCGGCGTGTGGGCCGACAGTCGTTACTGGGAACAGGCGACCAAAGAGCTCAACGGCAGCGGCATCGAACTGGTCAAGCTGCAACCGGGGCAACCGAGCCCGCTGGACTGGCTGGCCGAGCAAACCCCCGAGGGCGGCGTGGTTGCCGTGGATGGTGCGGTAATGGCGGTGGCTTCGGCGCGCACACTGAGCAGCAGGCTCGAGGCACGCGGTGCTCGCCTGCGCACCGATATCGACCTGTTGCAGGAAGTCTGGCGCGATCGCCCGAGCCTGCCCAACGCGCCGATCTATCAGCATCTGCCGCCACAAGCGACCGTCAGCCGTGGCGAGAAACTGGCGAAATTGCGCGAAACCTTGCAAGAGCGTGGCGCCGATTGGCATTTCATCGCCACCCTGGATGACATCGCCTGGCTGTTCAACCTGCGTGGCGGTGATGTTTCATTCAATCCGGTGTTTGTTTCGTTCGCCTTGATCAATCAGCAACAGGCCACGCTGTTTGTGGCGCTGAGCAAGGTCGATGCCGATCTGCGCGCGGTACTCGAGCAGGATGGCGTAACGCTGCGTGACTACAGCGAAGTGGCCGATGCGTTGCGTGCTGTGCCGAGCGGCGCGAGCCTGCTGGTCGATCCGGCGCGAGTGACCACGGGGTTGCTGGATAACCTGGACAGTGGCGTGAAACTGGTCGAGGGTCTCAACCCGACTACGTTGGCCAAATCGCAGAAAAGCGAAGCCGACGCTCAACACATCCGTAAAGCCATGGAGCAGGATGGCGCGGCGTTGTGCGAATTTTTTGCCTGGCTGGAATCGGCGTGGGGGCGCGAGCGCATCACCGAACTGACCATCGACGAGAAACTTACCGCTGCCCGTGAGCGGCGTCCCGATTACGTTTCGCTGAGCTTCAACACCATTGCCGCGTTCAACGCCAATGGTGCGATGCCGCACTATCACGCTACTGAAGAGGAGCATGCGTTGATCGAGGGTGATGGTCTGTTGCTCATCGATTCCGGTGGTCAATACCTCGGCGGTACCACAGACATCACGCGCATGGTCCCGGTGGGTACGCCGACTCAGGAGCAGAAACAGGATTGCACGCGCGTGTTGAAGGGTGTGATTGCGCTGTCGCGGGCACGATTCCCGAAAGGCATTCTGTCGCCGCTGCTCGACGCCATCGCTCGTGCGCCGATCTGGGCTGACAACGTCGACTACGGTCACGGCACCGGTCATGGCGTGGGCTATTTCCTCAACGTTCACGAAGGTCCGCAGGTGATCGCCTATCAAGCGGCACCGGCGCCGCAAACGGCGATGCAGCCGGGGATGATCACCTCGATCGAACCCGGCACTTATCGCCCGGGCCGCTGGGGCGTGCGCATCGAGAACCTGGCGATGAACCGCGAGGTCGGCAGCAGCGAATTCGGCGACTTCCTCAAGTTCGAAACCCTGACGCTGTGCCCGATCGATACTCGCTGCCTGATTGCTGACCTGCTGACTCAGGAAGAAAAGCAGTGGCTCAATGCTTACCACAGTGAAGTACGCGAGCGTCTGAGCCCGTTGCTGGATGGCGCGGCGCTGAGCTGGCTGAACGAGCGCACTGTGGCCATTTGATCGATTTACCCAAGGCGCCGCTCGCGGTGCCTTGGGTCTCGGTTTCAATCCTGGCGCAATGCCTCTTCTAGGAAGTCGAGTCGATCCTGACCGAAGAACAACTGATCGCCGATAAACATGCTGGGGGCACCGAAAACGCCGCGCTTGATCGCGGCTTCGGTGTTTTCCTTGAGTGCGGCTTTTACTGATTCATCGTTGGTCAGCGCCATTATCTCTAGAGGGGCGAAGCCGTTTTCAGTCAGCACGGCGGCAACGGTTTGCGGATCGTTGAGGTTACGGCCTTCTACCCAAAGCGCCTTGAACAGGCAATCGACGAACTCGGCGAAACGCTGCGGCTGGCGCATCTGCATGCCAGTGACGGCACGCATCAATATCAGCGTGTTGATTGGAAAGTGCGGATTGAATCTGAGCTGTACGCCGTAGCGTTTGGCGAAGCGATCGAGGTCCTGAAACATGTAGCGACCCTTGGCCGGAATCATTGCCGGCGAAGCGTTGCCGGTGGCTTTGAACACGCCACCCAACAGCATCGGGATGTAGATCAGTTCGCTCTGGGTATCGGCGCAGATTTTCGCTAGCTGGGTGTGCGCCAGATAGGTGGTGGGGCTGCCGAGGTCGAAATAGAATTCCACGGTTTTCGTCATGATCAAATCGCTCTCTTATTGTTGTAATGAGGGGGGAGGGCTTACCAGCGTTCGTTCCATGGGCGCAGGTCCAGCTCGAAGGTCCAGGCATCCCGTGGCTGACTGTGCAGATACCAATAGTTTTCGGCGATGTGCTCTGGATCGAGAATGCCGTCCTGATCCTTGGTCGCGTATTTCTCGGGAAAGCTGTTGCGGATGAAGTCGGTATCGATCGCACCATCAACTACGACGTGGGCGACGTGAATGTTCATCGGCCCCAACTCTCTCGCCATGCTTTGCGCCAGTGCGCGGATGCCGTGTTTGGCTCCGGCGAAAGCGGCAAATCCAGAAGCACCGCGCAGCCCGGCCGTGGCACCAGTGAACAGAATCGTGCCGCGCTGCCGAGTGACCATGCGCTTGGCCACTTCACGGGCATTGAGAAAACCGGAGAAGCAGGCCATCTCCCAGATCTTGAAATATTTGCGCGCGGTTTCTTCGAGAATGCTGCAGGGCACGTTGGCGCCGATGTTGAAGACAAAGGCCTCGATCGGGCCGACGCGGGTTTCGAGGTCTTCGATCAAGGCGATGACGTCATCTTCCTTGCGCGCATCGCAGGCAAAACCATGGGCCTCACCGCCCTCAGCGATGATTTCGTCAACCAGAGGCTGCAATTTGTCGGCGCTGCGCCGGGTCACGCAGGCTATAAACCCCTCACTGGCAAAGCGCTTGGCAATGGCCCCGCCGGTGGCATCGCCAGCACCTACGACCAACACGACCTTCTTGTTATTCATGGGTGAATCCCTTTGGGTTAACGATCGTTTAGTTAACGAACGTTATGCTAGGATTCGGGCAGCGTCAAGGCGATCTACTTCAGGAGATGACATGCGTTATTCGGCCGGACACAAATCGGAAACCCGCGAACGATTGCTGCAAAGCAGCGCGCTGTCGGCAAAGAAATCGGGGTTTTCCACGGTGGGCGTGGATGGCCTGATGAAAGCCATCGGTTTGAGTGGCGCCGCGTTCTACAGCCACTTTTCATCCAAAGATGCGTTGTTCGCTGCCATCGTCGAGCGAGAGTTGAGTGAAAGTCTTGAGCGCCTTGGTGGCCAGGGCGGTGCAGATAGGCAGCGGCTGGAGCGTTGTCTGAAGCAGTACCTGAGCATGGCCCACGTCGAGCAACCAGAGTCCGGTTGCGCGCTGCCGACATTGGGCGCAGAGGTTGCCCGTGCCGATATGCAGGTGCGTGAGCAGGCTGAACAGTGGATCTGCCGTCTTCAGCAGGGCTGGGCTGAGATCCTGGAAAGCGAGAGTCTGGCCTGGTCGGTGCTGTCGCAATGTGTGGGTGCGTTGGTGGTCGCGCGAATGCTGGCAACACCGGACGTGCAGCGTACGGTGTTGCGCTCGAGTCATGAGCAAATCACTCGTCAGCTCGCTTTGCCACGAGCCGAGTAGTTATTTGCAGATGACGATCATGCTGCGGCTGGTATAACCGGCGGGGTTCAGGCCGAACGGATAATCGCCAGGTTCCTCGACGGCATCCCCGGATTTGGCGATCACCTTGTAGCCCTTGGGCGCGCAGGAATTGGCGGCGCTGGTGTAGCACTTGTCCCATGAGGATGAAAGTCCGGAACAGTTGATATGCAGCCCCTTCTTGCCGCGTTTGACCTGGGTTTCCGAGGTCGCTGCGCAGCTCGCGATCGCCAGCAGGGCGATCAGTAGCAAAATTCGTTTCATTACCATCCTTAATAGCGGCCACGAGTCTGGTGCTCGGGTCTGCCTGTATTCGCTCGCGTTTGCAGCGTTGTGCCGTCCTTTGCGAAAAAATCCATGCCTGGCGATGGGTTACGAAGCTAAACATGGCCTAAATGAGCGCCAATTACCAGACCCCACTTTCTATAACGCTTCAGTCGGCCGCGACAGCAGGCTTTGCTCCGCTGCCCATGGTCATGGTTGCGCCCACTGACGCCAGAATAATGCACAGGATGGCCAGCCATTGTGACAATGAAAGGTATTCCTGGAGAAAAAGCAGACCTGATAGTGCTCCGAAGGCCGGTTCGATACTCATGAGCGTGCCGAAGGTGCGCGCGGGCATACGCGTCAGGGCGACCATCTCCAGGGTATAGGGCAGGGCGGTGGACAGAATGGCGACGCCGATAGCGATCGGAATCAGTGATGGTGTAAGCAGCGCAGCGCCGGCATGAACAATGCCGATTGGCGCCACAAACAGCGCGGCGATCATCACGCCGAGGGCTGCGGTCGTCACCCCGTTGTCGGCGCCGGCCTTTTGCCCGAACAGAATGTACAGCGCCCAGCACACTCCGGCGCCCAGCGCATAGCCCGCTCCGACCAGATCAATGCCGGCAGTGGTAGCCCCGGTGGGTATCAATAGAAGCAAGCCGGCCGCAGCAAGCGCAATCCATACAAAATCGATGGCGCGGCGAGAGGCATATATAGCTACAGCCAGAGGGCCGGTGAATTCCAGCGCAACGGCGATGCCCAGCGGCACTGTGCGCAGCGACATATAGAAGAGGAAGTTCATTCCGCCCAATGCCATTCCGTAGACGATCACGGTACGAAGAGACTTGGCGGTCAGCTTTGCACGCCATGGGCGCAGTATCAGCAGCATGATCACGCTGGCAAAGATCAAGCGAAGAGTGGTTGTTCCTTGTGCGCCGATAATGGGGAACATGCTTTTGGCCAGAGAAGCGCCCGACTGGATGGACGCCATGGCTATCATGAGCAGGCAAACCGGAAACAATGTGGAAGCAAGGGAGCGAGGTTGATCATTCATTGCGCGGCAGCATCCAAGGCAAAAACACAGTATTGTTGTGGTAGTGGGCAATATACTGCGCATTGGATGGGGGCGCGTCTATATATAGAAAGCGTTTTTGCTGATTTGAAAGAAAAGCGAAATTAACGGTTGACGGCAGATTCCAGAGGTCTATAATTCGCCCCACTTCCGGCGCAGTCGAAACGGAAAACTCCTTGAGATTCAAAGAGTTACGCAGTTTTCGGCAGCGGCTTGCTTCAGATCATCGAGGCCTGGAAGGAGTTGAAAGAGCAGTGATGTGTAGCTCTTTTAACGGTTCGATCTTCTCGGTCGAAAGCGGAGAAAAAGAGGTGTTGACAGCAGCGATTAACGCTGTAGAATTCGCCTCCCGCTAACG
>NZ_WBRZ01000153.1:0-13553 GCF_008923895.1 Pseudomonas sp. GXM4 | reverse complement strand
AGTTTCAAAGTGAGGGCTCAGTCAGTTAGCCCCATCACTCGCCGATAAAACGTCCACTCCTGCTCCAGCGCATGTGCCTGGTTGGCCGCGCGGCGGAAGCCGTGGCGTTCGTCAGGGTAGTAATGCGCCTCGACCGGGATGCCGTTGTGCTCCAGCGCCGCGACCATGTCGCGGGTCTGTTGCGGCACGACCACCGCGTCCAGTTCACCCTGGAAGAAAATCACCGGCACGCGAATATTGTCTGCGTGCAGCAATGGCGTGCGGGCGGCATAGCGTTCGGCATCTCGCTCGGGATCGCCGATCAGCCAATCCAGATAATCGCCCTCGAACTTGTGCGTGGCCCGGGCCAGCGCGACCGGGTCGCTGACGCCGTAGAGGCTGGCGCCTGCGCGGAAAACCTGCCTGAACGCCAGTGCACACAATGTGGTGTAACCACCTGCACTGCCACCGCGAATGAACGCGCGGTCACCATCGATCAAACCTTGGCCAGCGAGATAGCTGACCACCGCGCAGGCATCCTCGACATCCACCTCGCCCCAGCGCAGATGCAGCGCTTGGCGATATTCGCGACCATAGCCACTGCTGCCGCGATAGTTGAGGTCGGCGACGGCGAAACCGCGCTGCGTCCAGTACTGGATGCGCGGATCGAGGATCGGATAGCACGCCGACGTCGGGCCGCCGTGGATAAACACCACCAGCGGCGGTTTCGCTTCACCGCTCATGGCCGGGTAGAAGAAACCATGCGCCTCGCCGGAGCCGCTCGGATAACGCAAGGTCTGCGGACGGCTGATGCGTTCGGCAGGCAATGGAGCCACGCCGCCAGCGAGGATTTTCACGGCATGCGAGACACGATCAATGGCGATCACTGCCGACGGGCTGGTCGGCGATGCAGCGATGCAATAGATGAATTTTTGATCCATCGCCAAGTGGCGGAAGCGGCTGTAGTCACCGCTGAAATCTTCATTTCCCAGGGCCAGGCGCCCGAAACCATCCTCGCTCCAGCTGGCTAAAAATTGATCACCGACAGGCAGCCAAGTGCAGCCGCCCAGTTGCCAGGGCGCGGGCGCGTGATCGGCCTTGGCACTCGGTAGCGCGTGCAAGCCATCGGACGTTTCGACCCATGGCTGCCAGTAGCCGCTACGATCTGTCAGGCAGTAGAGCCGGCCGTCGGCGTTGAAGCGCGGCTGCTGGATCGACTCCTCCATCTGCGTACCGGCAACACAGCGAGGCGCAGAAAAATCGCCTTGCGCGACCATCAACCGCGTCGAGGTCCACGGCTGATGCGGCCGACTCCACTCGATCCACGCCAGCCGCTGGCCATCGGGGCTGAGCGTTGGCGATGCATAAAAATCCGCACCCTCGGCCAGCACCTGTCGCGTACCGGTCGCCAGATCAATTGCCACCAGGCGATGCCGATCCTGCTGCTCTTCAACCGCCAATACCCGGCCAGCGGCAAATTGCAGATCACCATAGCGACAGTCAGTCGACGTCAGCGCAACCGGCTCGCCACCCAGCGCTTGCCGATACAACTGCTGATCCGCTTCATTGACGAAAACCACCCCGTCAGGCGTCAGACAAAACGCACCACCGCCATATTCGTACACGCGGCTACGCACGCTGAAGCCGTCCGGCGTCAGACGTTTCGCCACGCCATCGCGCCAATGCCAGATTCGGCACGCGGCATCCTCGGGGCGGTATTCATTCCAGAACAAGCCATGGGCGCCGAGCTGCAGTTCGGCGAAGTCGGTCCCGGCGGCGACGGCTTGGGCGGCGCTGAAAGGCTCAGCCCTTGGCGATGAGGCGTGAGTTTCGTTCATTGCGAAAGGCCAATTGTTCGATGGTTTGAGTGGCGGTCTCGGCTTCTTCGCGGGCCTGCAGAATCACGCCGTGATGTTCGGACTTGCTGCACACCGGGTCGGCATTACTGGCGTCGCCGGTGAGCATGAACGCCTGGCAGCGGCAGCCGCCGAAGTCTTTTTCTTTCTCGTCGCAAGAGCGGCACGGCTCGGGCATCCAGTCGTAACCGCGAAAACGGTTGAAGCCGAACGAGTCGTACCAGATGTGCTGCATGCTGTGATCGCGCACGTTGGGAAACTGCACCGGCATCTGGCGGGCACCATGGCAGGGCAGGGCGGTGCCGTCCGGGGTGACGGTCAGGAAGATGCTGCCCCAGCCGTTCATGCAGGCTTTCGGGCGTTCTTCGTAATAGTCCGGAGTGACGAAAATCAGCTTGCACGGATGCCCTTCGGCTTCCAGCCTGGCGCGGTATTCGTTGGTGATGCGTTCGGCGCGCACCAGTTGCTCCCTGGTCGGCAGCAGGCCAACACGGTTGAGCTGCGCCCAACCGTAGAACTGGCAAGTGGCGAGTTCGACGAAGTCAGCCTCCAGCGCAATGCACAGTTCGATAATGCGGTCGATCTTGTCGATGTTGTGCCGATGGGTGACGAAGTTCAGCACCATCGGATAGCCGTGGGCCTTCACTGCGCGAGCCATTTCCAGCTTTTGCGCAAAGGCCTTTTTCGAGCCCGCGAGCAGGTTGTTCACTTGCTCGTCGCTGGCCTGAAAACTGATCTGGATGTGATCGAGCCCGGCCTTTTTGAAGTCGCTGATTTTCTGCTCGGTCAGGCCAATGCCGGAGGTGATCAGGTTGGTGTAGAAACCCAACTGCCGCGCTTCACGGATAAGTTCGGCCAAGTCCTGACGCACCAGCGGTTCGCCGCCGGAAAAGCCCAATTGCGCCGCGCCCATCTCCCGCGCTTCACGGAACACCTTGATCCATTGTTCAGTGGTCAACTCTTTGCCCTGCTCGGCAAAATCCAGTGGATTGGAGCAGTACGGGCATTGCAGCGGGCAGCGGTAAGTCAGCTCGGCGAGCAACCACAGCGGCAGGCCGACTTGCGGTTTGGCCGGCAGATCAGCCAAGGGTGAGCCAGTGTTGCTCACGGGCAACCTCCATGAATTGCTCGACGTCGTCACCGAGCTCGGGCACGCCGGGGAACTGCTTGTCCAGTTCGGCAATGATCGCCGCGACATCACGCTCACCGTCAATCAGGCCGCCAATCAGCGCGGCCGTTTCGTTGAGCTTGATCATGCCTTCCGGATACAGCAAGACATGGCCCTTTTGCGCCGGCTCGTATTGGAAGCGATAGCCCGGGCGCCAGCTCGGCACTTTGCTGCGGTCGAAACTCATAAGATGATTCCTTTATGCCAGACCCGTTGTTCGGTCACGCTGTGATACGGCGGACGGTTCAGTTCATAGGCCATGCTCATGGCATCGAGCATGCTCCAAAGAATGTCCAGTTTGAACTGGAGAATTTCCAGCATGCGCTCCTGGCCTTCGCGGGTCTTGTAATGCTCAAGGGTGATCGCCAGCCCATGTTCGACGTCACGCCGCGCCTGACCGAGACGGGTGCGGAAGTATTCGTAACCGGCCGGGTCGATCCATGGGTAATGCTGCGGCCAGCTGTCCAGACGCGACTGGTGGATCTGCGGCGCGAACAGTTCGGTCAGAGAGCTGCTGGCGGCCTCCTGCCAACTGGCGCGACGGGCGAAGTTGACGTAGGCATCGACGGCGAAACGCACGCCGGGCAGCACCAGTTCCTGGGAGCGCAATTGGTCCGGATCGAGGCCAACAGCCTGGCCCAGACGCAGCCAGGCTTCGATGCCGCCATCTTCACCGGGTGCGCCGTCGTGGTCGAGCAAGCGCTGAATCCACTCGCGGCGGATTTCCCGATCCGGGCAATTGGCAAGGATCGCCGCGTCTTTCAGGGGAATGTTCACCTGATAGTAGAAGCGGTTGGCGACCCAGCCCTGAATCTGCTCGCGGGTCGCGCGGCCTTCGTACATCGCCACGTGGTAGGGGTGGTAGATGTGGTAATAGGCGCCTTTGGCGCGCAGGGCCGCTTCGAATTCGGTGGGGGACAGCGGGGTGTCGGTCATGTCTTTTCTCCGGGAACAACCCTGGAAATCTCTGGTGTCTGTGCTGGCCTCTTCGCGAGCAGGCTCGCTCCCACAGTTGATCGCATTCCAATGTGGGAGCGAGCCTGCTCGCGATAGACCGCGCAGCGGTCTCGATTGCTTAAAGCACGATACTCATGCCATCAAACGCCACTTCAACATTACGCCGCACCAGCTCGGCGCGCTCCGGGGAATCCTCGTCGAGGATCGGGTTGGTGTTGTTGATGTGGATAAGTACCTTGCGCTGCTCGGGCAACTGCTCCAGCACTTCCAGCATGCCGCCGGGGCCGTTCTGCGCCAGATGGCCCATCTCGCGACCGGTACGGGTGCCGACGCCACGGCGCTGCATTTCATCGTCATCCCACAGCGTGCCGTCGACCAGCAGGCAATCGCTGCCCGCCATGATTTCCAGCAGCGGCGCATCGACCTTGCCCAGCCCTGGCGCGTAGAACAGCTTGCCGCCGGTGCTGAGGTCTTCAACGATCAAACCGATGTTGTCGCCCGGATGCGGATCGAAACGGTGCGGCGAATACGGCGGCGCGGCGCTGCGCAATGGCAGCGGGGTGAAACGCAGATTCGGGCAGGCGGCTACGGTGAAACTCTGGTCGAGCTCGATACGGTTCCAGTCCAGCCCGCCGTTCCAGTGGGTGAGCATCTTGAACAGGGGAAAACCGGTGCTCAGGTCTTCGTGAACCATGTCCGTGCACCAGACCTGATGCGGGCAGCCTTCGCGCAGGCTGAGCAGGCCGGTGGTGTGGTCGATCTGGCTGTCCATCAGGATGATCGCGCTGATGCCGGTGTCGCGCAGGGCGCGGCCCGGTTGCATCGGGGCGAAGCTTTGCAGTTGCGCGCGGATGTCCGGCGAGGCATTGCACAACACCCAGTTCACGCCGTCATCGGAAATGGCGATGGACGATTGGGTGCGGGCCTTGGCGTTCAGGCTGCCGTCGCGAAAGCCTGCGCAGTTGACGCAGTTGCAGTTCCACTGCGGAAAACCGCCACCGGCGGCCGAACCCAGAATCTGGACGAACATGAACGCTCCATCATTTCAACGCGGAAAATAAAACGCCTCGGCGAGCCGAGGCGTTGCACTGCGATTCTGCGTAAGCAGAACTCAGCGGCTGGCGAAGTACATGGTGACTTCGAAGCCGATACGCAGGTCGGTGTAAGCAGGTTTGGTCCAGGCCATGAGATGTCTCCTTCTGAGGGTTGGGATAGCGCTATCCATAGTTATAGTCCACGGCAGCGCGGTGATGTTCCAATTAGTTAGGCGGCTATGTTACTCAAAATTTCAACGCCGTGACCCGTGAATCTTTGAGAAAGCTCCTTGCAGCCTCGGTAATGATCAGTTTATCGCTTGCCACGGCGCGTCCGGCATCGATTCATTGGCCAGGCAATGCCAGCCGCCCTCGGCGTTGATCAGACGCTGTGCAGCATCGAGTAAAGCCTGGCGATTCAGCTGCTGGATCGCCGCGACCAACTGCTCACGATAATCGGACGAATGGCCAGCGAGTTTGCCCTGCCACAGCAGCTCGGCAGCATCCTTGGCGGAAAGCGTGGCGTCGTCGAACTGACCGGCGAGGCTTTGGCGCTGCTGCTTGAGGCTTGCGTCATCGAGCGTTTCGATCAACGCGGCAATGCCGTTGAAGAACTCCTGCATGTATTCGAGCAACTTGCCCGCCGGGTTCTTCGGCGATTGCACGCCAAAGACAATCGCGGTCATGCCGTGCACCTGACGCAGAGCGCTGAACACGGCGTACCCCAATTGCAATTCGACGCGCAGGCGCTGGTAAAAAGGCGTCTGGCACACCTGAGCCAGAAGGCGCCATGCAGCTTCATCAGCGATGTCGCGGCTGGCAGTCGGGCAGACCAGCAGCAAGGCGTGTTCGCTGGAGGCTGTGTTGATCTGGCTCCATTGATACTGGCCTTGTGTGGTTGGCATGACCGGTAGCTGAGTGTCCGGTGTGCCGGGAATGCGGCTCAGCGCCAGGCCCAAGGCTGATTGCGTTTGTTGGTTAAGGCCTAGAGCGAGGCCGTCCCAGCGCGAAGTTTTCCACAGCTGATTGGCGTCATCGCTGGTTTCAATCGTGGGCAGGGATTTCTCTGGCAACGCTTCGAGTAATTGGCGGATCGGCATCGACGGTATCTGCACCTCGTCGCGCGGCGAATCGGCGTCGATCATCGTCAGACATTTCAGCGCATGCTCGAGGATGCTGGGCATCGGTTCCTGTAGTCCGGTCATTTTCAGCAGGCATTGGTTACCTGCGGCGCTGAAAGACAAGTCCACTCCGGCTTCGGACGCATCCTGTCGGGTCTGGCGCAGACTGCGCTGCAATCTTGCGCGCAGATCGGCGCTGGCCGCCGTCTCGACCTGCCAGCGCAGGTAAATCGCGCCCTCATCGCTGTTGTCCGGCAGGGCCAGGCTGAACTGCATTGGCGATCGCTCGCGACGGCTGCGCGAGCGATCCTGGGCGAAGGTGCGCAGGCCACGGTGGGCGCTGGTCTGGCCGCGAATCAGACCGGCGTTTGCCAGTGGCTCGCTGGCTCGCAGAAAAGGATTGGCGGCGGGCAGGTGCCAATGATCGCTGAAGTTATCCACAACGCCGCTTTCGCGAAGGATGTGCTCAAGTGCGGTAGCGCCGGATTCGGACAGGCCGAATGCTTGCTGCTCGATGTCGGTTCGCGCCAGTTGCAACGCGCCGCTGACTTGCTGCTGGCGCTGAAGCAGGGCGGCGTATTCCTCGCGCAACGGCGTCCAGTCCTGACGGGCGAAGAAGCTCAGCCAATCCAGCAGGCGTTCGCGAATGGTATCCAGGCGGTCGCCGCCAGCATTGAATTGAAGATGCAGCAGCGCTTGGCCGTCGAACTGGTAAAGCGGCGTGGCTTTCAGGCTGTCAGCCAGATTCTGTTGATGCAGGTATGCGAACAATCCGCCAGGTTTTGCGCTATTCCACCAATGACAGAGAAAAGCCATCGCCTCGGCGGATGACTCTGGCAACGCGTCGAAAGCAAATAACAGGTTCGTGTGAGCGCCGACCTGTTGATAACTTTTCACTGCCAACGGTGGCGGTGCGGCCTGGGCAACTTTATCCCCAACCGGCAACACCGCTGCGAATTGCTGCGCCAGCTCCCGAAGCTCATCGATACTTTGCGGCCCGACCAGACTGAGGGTCATTTGCCCGGTTCGATAAAAGCGCTGATGGAAATCTTTCAGCGCCGACTGAAACCCAGGCGATTCGACCTGCAAGCTGTCCCGATTGCCCGCATGAAAACCGCGCAGCGGATGCTCCGCTGGTAAACCTTCATACAAGGCAAACTGCTGTTGCGCTGTCGGATCCTGCGACCAGGCGACAAACTCCGCCTGCAGCACTTCCCGTTCACGCAGTTGATCGTCCAGATTCATCCGTGGCCGGGCGAGCATGTCTGACAGACGCTCGAGCCCCGCGCTGAAGGACGACACAGGCAACTCGAAGAAAAAGTCCGTGGTGCGCTCACGGGTGCTGGCATTCACTTGGCCGCCGTGACGTTGCACGTAGGCCATCAGCCCTTCGTCTGTGGGAAAACGCTCGGTGCCGAGAAACAGCAAGTGCTCGAGAAAATGCGCCAGCCCCGGCCATGCCAACGGCACGTCATGGCTGCCGGCCGCCACGCGCAACGCGGCAGCGCTGCGCTTGAGACCGGGCACGTGGCGCAGGGTCACGCGCAGGCCGTTGGCCAGGGTTTCAGAGTGGGGGCGGGGATGAGTCGGCGCAGGCATGGGCACTTCCAGAACAGTGAAGTGCCCATGCTAGCGGATTAGCGGCGGTTGAGCGCGCCGTAAAGCTCCGGGCGGCGATCGCTGAGATAGCGATTGGCCTGACGTGAGTCGTTCATCAATTGGCGGTCCAGTTCACCGACGATCAACGCTTCGTCCAGACCTGCCAGGGCGATGCGGCTGCCGTCCGGCGCGGCAATGCTGCTTTGCCCACAGTACTGAATATCGCCTTCATGGCCGCAGTAATTGGCATAAGCCACGTAGCACTGGTTTTCGAAGGCGCGGGCACGCACGGTGACATCGGCGACGAAGTCGAACGGAATCATGTTGGCCGTAGGCACCACGATCAGCTCGGCGCCGGCCAAGGCCAGGCGCCGCGCGTTTTCCGGAAACTCCAGGTCGTAGCAGATCAGGAAGCCGAGCTTCCAGCCGTTCAATTCAACCACCGGCAAGTCGGAGTCACCGGGGCTGAACATCGATCGGTCGAGGTCGCCGAACAGATGTGACTTGCGGTAATTGCACAGGCGCTCGCCGTGGGCGTCGATCAGTTGCACGGCGTTGTAGATCTGACCGTCGGCGGTGCGCTCCGGATAACCGTAAACGATCGCCAGACCCGCAGCCTTGGCAATCCGGCCGATCTGCTGCGCCCATTCACCGTTGTAGACCTCGGCCAGCGTGCTCACCGCTTCGGCGCCGATGTTGTAACCGGTCATGAACATCTCCGGCAGCACCAGCAGGTCGGCGCCCTTGGCCTCCATCGCTACTTGATGCAGGCGATGCAGGTTGGCGGCGGGGTCCAGTGGCAGCGGTGGACATTGGTAAACGGCTACGCGCATCGGGGAATCCTCTTACTCGGGCAGGGCGATAGGGCCGATGTCTTTGAACACATCACCCGGTCCCGGGTTCTCTTTATGTGTGGATCCGCCGAAATGTTTCATGATGCCCCACACCGCGTTGAGCGAAGTCTGCACTGCGCCTTCGACCCACGCCGGTGTCCACGACACGTCGTCGCCGGCGATGAAAATCCCGCGCTGCTCGGCCGGCATGTCGTCCTGCATGAAGTGCGCGTACATGCGCTGGTTGTAGCGGTAATGGCCGGGCAGGGCGCCTTTGAAGGCACCGAGGAAATACGGATCGGCTTCCCACGACACGGTGATCGGGTCGCCGATGATCCGCGCGGCGATGTCTACTTTCGGGTAGATCTTTTTCAGCGCGTTCAACGCCAGCTCAACGCGTTTTTCCACCGGATGCGGGAGCATTTTCAACGCGTCGCTCATCCACGAGTAAGACAGGCAGATCACCCCCGGCTTGTCGTCGCCGTTGTCGAACAGATAGGTGCCACGGGTCAGGCGATCGGTGAGGGTCATGCTCATCACGTCGCGGCCGGTCTCCGGATCCTTGTCTTTCCAGAATGGCCGGTCGACCATCACGAAGGTTTTCGACGACTGCATGTAGCGCGTGCGGTCGAGGGCCATCCACATCTTCTGCGAGAACAAGGTTTCATCGCATTCGATCTGAGTGGTCAGCAGCCAGCTCTGGCAGGTTGTCAGGACGGCGGCGTATTCGCGGGTGTCACCGTTGTTGTCGGTAACGGCGAAACGGCCCTCCGGTGCATGAGCAATTTTCTTCACACCGGAACGCGGCGCGCCACGGTGCAGGGATTTCAGGCTGGTGCCGGCCGGCCAGTGCACGCAGCGCTCCGGCACATGGCGCCAGATGCCCTGCGGCACCTGCTCGACGCCACCGACCACCAGGTGCTGGTGATCGTCGCAATTGGTCATTACCACGCGGAAGATTTCCAGCATTGAATTGGGAAAGTCCGAATCCCAGCCGCCGGTGCCGAAACCGACCTGGCCGAATACTTCACGGTGCTGGAACGACAAGTTGGCGAAGGCTTTCGAGGTGGCGACGAAGTCGTAAAAAGTCCGGTCGTCCCACAGCGGCACCAATTTGTTCCACAGCTCTTTCAGGCGCGGCACATCGCGATCACGGATGGCTTGCTGGATGTCGGAGAACTGCGAACCGGCTTCCAGCGCATCTGCCCAGGCGTCAGCCACTTCCTGAAACAATGCAGGAAGATCCTTCAGGCTTTCGGCGTAATAGGTTTCGCCTTCCAGATCGATCACGGTGCTGCCAGAAGCGCCGGTCAACGGGTTGGGAAAAGGCTTGGTTTCGAGGCCGAGCTTGTCGACGTAGTGGTAGAACGCTGTGGAGGACACCGGAAAGCGCATGCCACCGAGCTCGGCGACGATGGCATCGGTGCCGTTGAAGGCCTGCGAGCGCAGACGACCACCGAGTTTCGACGCCTCGTACACCACCGGCTTCAAACCGAGTTTCATCAGTTCATACGCAGCCACCAGACCGGCAATACCCGCGCCGACAATCGCCACCTCAGCGCCATGGTGCTGCTCGGGAATGCTCCCCAGGCCGGCGGGATGCTCGATCCAGTCGTCAAACGCGAACGGAAAGTCCGGACCGAAAATGGTGACTGGTTTTTTTCCGTCTGCAGGATGGCGATTGTTCTTGTTCATGGCTGACCTTATTGGCGACCCGACGCAGGATTCGCGTCTGAGTATAGGAAAAGATGCCAGCCATTCTAGGGAGCGTGGAGCGCGTTAATAAGACGCAATGTGTCGTCGTTTTGCCTGATTGTTGTGCAGACTGACGATTGCGGGCTGCATACCGACCAAAGAAGTGGGAGCGGGCGTGCTTGCTAAGCGGCTCAGCCAGAATGCCCGGCCAATGCTCAGACCGGCTGCCCGCGATCAATCTTGCTGCTCAGAATGATCGAAGTCGTAGTTTTCTCCACCCCATCGACGCTGCCAATCTGATCCAGCAATTGATCCAACTGCTCCGGCGAATCGGTGCGCAACCACGCCACATAATCAAACTCGCCACTCACCGCACACAGCTGCTGCACCTGCGCCATCGCACTCAAGCGCCGCAGCACGTCCTTGCCGGAACGCGGCTGCACCTTGATCCCGACGTAGGCTTGCAAGCCACCATCGACCACACGCTGACCCAAGCGCACGCCATAACCGGTGATTACCTTGGCCTTTTCCAGGCGGGCCAGACGCGACGTCACCGTCGTGCGAGCAATGCCTAGCTGACGGGCGAGCATGGCCACGCTTTCGCGGGCGTTGATTTGCAGCGCGGCGATTAGCTGGCGGTCGATTTCGTCGAGGATGGGTTGGCGGGTGTCTGGCAAGGGGGACTCCGGTGGCATGGGACAATCAGGTTAAGGATGGTACAGGGACAATCGCGTTGGGGCTTTCTGCGTTCTCTCAAACGGATTTTCCTGCGCAGTTCCAGAACGTTGCGCCCGCCAAGACGAAACCCAACCACTCGCCCACAAAAAAGCCGCGCATTCAGCGCGGCTTTTCAATTTGGTGGGCCCACACGGACTCGAACCGTGGACCAAAGGATTATGAGCCCCTAAAAGGGTCCAGTATCCATTCGCCCCTACTAAGAAAACCTGGGAGCACAGGTCGATTCCTTCCCATATTTCCATAGTGTCCACGACGGGAATGGACACTTTTTGGACATTTCAAGCACGGAGCTGAGCCGCGAGTAAGACGGCTTTACCCTATTCGGATCACCCAACCCAGTCATCCTGTATCGTATCATTCTGATGAGCGTTGCTGATCACTGCACTCCGGACAACTCGCAGAAAGGACTCCTTCGAAGCTGTCGCGGTCTCAAGCATGCGTTGTTTGTAAAGAGATACGAACAGAGCGATTGAGTAGGCCTGACAGTTGATTGACTTTTCGGGGTTGAATTCGATGTCGGTAAAAGCCGAGTACTCCAGCAATGATTCAATTACTAATTTCGGCTGTTTCTTTAACGCATTTATATACAGCCAGTCGTAGAATGCAGTACGAGGCTCAAGATCCCAGTCGGTGTTGAAGAAGCTGAATTTTACTAGTCGGCCAGATGATCGGATTCGTTCGTCTTTTTTTGCCTCCCGTGATGTCAAGCCGAATATGTCTTTATAAGGGCCTCCATGCTCAAAAACTTTACTGCCTTGAAAGGCGCACTCGACGCTCATCGTTAGGTTGTGCTTGAGCGTTGTAAACTCTAAGTTAAAGGCGCTCAATGCGATGCCTAAATCACTTTTTGATTTACTGGATACCTCAAGAATACTGTCAATTTCAGGCGTGGCCTCCCGCGCTGCCTGATGAAGAGACTCAACTGACTTCTGCTTCTGTGAAACAGACATTCCGGGAAACCACTTGAAATCAACTAGCTTTGTCTGAGCTAGAGTTTCTTTATCAGGCGTAGGAATGAAAATCGGTCTTTCGGCCATTATTTTACCTTGTTTATCGGACGTAGGAGCGGGCTGCAAAAAACCCTTTTCCCGCCTGATTTACTTTTAGGTTACGCGTACCACATAAGTGTCTATTGGCGTTTAGCGCTGCATCGTTTTCAAATGCTATGCCGAGAATCAGTTCGGGCTCTATAACGTCAAAGACCAATACCTCGGCTTGTGCGTCGGTAGGGTCATAAGCTCTCAACCGCTGGTCAGTTCGGGATGGGTAGTCCGCTATTTCCGCAAACATCCCTTGCATCGCATTAATGGTCTGCAAGTCCTCTAGCGCCTGGCGACTGATACGTCCATCGGCCGCATTATGGCAGCAAAAAGCACAGTTTTTTTGCCAAAGCACTGACGCGTCAAGGCCTAGGACCACCCAGTCTACGTCAGGATTATCCTGGCGGTACTTATAGAACATACGATAATTCGGAAAGCTGATGGAAAGAGAGGTTCCATCTAGATGACCATCAAGCCGTAGCTCGTCGTTTATCTGCGGATTGACGCCAATTTCGTCCTTACGGCTAATGGGGTAGAGACCATGCTGAAGGATCGATGGAAGATTGACAGTTCTTGTGAAGTGTACAAGAAAGGGGATCTGGAGAGCTTGCGATTGGGTTTGAAAGGCCTGCCGTGGCATATGGAATCCTCTAATGGCTAAGTGCTATTCCTGCCAACAGTAGACCAACAATTCCGTTCCTGCCGCTTCCGAATCGAATTTATTTTTTTGCGCTGGTAAGTGGCGCATCGCTGGCAACCCTTCACCAGCCTCGCCGCTGACCTTCACACTGCTGCGCTTAAGCCAAAAAAACCTCTTATCACGGTTTCAAGCAATCGTGCTTGGAATGACGAGATCTTAAGTGATGGATCGTTTCTCACAAAAAATGAAGCCTGTTTTTCGCTGTTTTACAGAGCGTTGCATTCGGTGAAGAATTTCAGTTCGCCACGAATTGCTGTATTTGCCTGCGTCCACCGCTGCTTTTCCTATCGAGAACGTTGCGCAAAATACCGAGTACATGGCCTGCCGGCGGGAGGGGGAAAAGTGCTTTCCTACCTGCCGTTTCGTTTCGGTTTGGATCTTGATCTGCGTGCAAATCGATTTTCGAAGAACCATTTGGACTTGAAGCTAGGATCATTGAGCCTAGATATCGCTTTTGATTTAGGCTCATTGAGCCTAGTATTGATTTCGTTGGTGGCATGCAGAAAGCCACTCGACTCTGAGGGGGCTAGTCATGCCGCCGACGGAGAACGAGATGAGACTCTTTCAGATGGCGACCATCCGTACTGACTTTCCCGATGCGCATTTTTGGATCGTTAGGCGGGGCTCAATCAAGCGTTGCGGTGAACCTGTTCGAAGCTTCAACCCCGAGCACATCGGGATTCGGGTAGAGCGAACCGATCTGTTGTTACCGGATTATCTGTTCTACTGCCTCGAAGCGATTCACCGGCGTGGGGAATGGCAAAAGATAGCTACCGGTACGTTGAGCTTGGTCAATATCCGTGTTTCAGACGTTCGCCAAATCGAGCTGTCAC
>NZ_WBRZ01000152.1:0-13596 GCF_008923895.1 Pseudomonas sp. GXM4 | reverse complement strand
ACGATAGAAACGTTGGCTGG
Source organism: Pseudomonas sp. GXM4 (assembly GCF_008923895.1). Taxonomy (NCBI): domain Bacteria; kingdom Pseudomonadati; phylum Pseudomonadota; class Gammaproteobacteria; order Pseudomonadales; family Pseudomonadaceae; genus Pseudomonas; species Pseudomonas sp. GXM4. The sequence continues at coordinate 13,576 of NZ_WBRZ01000152.1, read as the reverse complement.
CACGACCCCTTCGCGAGCAGGCTCGCTCCCACAGGGGAGGTCATCATTCATTAACGGATTCGGCGTCGGTTACGGGAAGCAAAATATAATCCCGGCCTTCGACCTGACCCCGTCGCAGCGGGTTCCGCGTGCACCATTGCGCATACGCAGCGTCAACGAAGCGATACATCAGGTGTTCATCACGGCCCAGCGGAATGCCCAGCCGGGTGGTTTGAATAATCTGCGAGGGTGCCGGCCCCGTATCTTCGACCAGCAACAATTCATGATCGAAACGCTTGGCATCCCACATTGGCACTTTCAAACCCAGCGCCTTGCACAGCAGGGTCTGTCCGGCGCAGAGCTTCTGTGTCGGACGCGGTCGGCCCTGGGCATCGGGATTGTTCAGCAGCATCTGCGCCAGACTCGCCGGACCGCTCACTTCATCGACCCACGGATAGGCGGATTTGATCAGCACCGCGTTGCCCGGCCCCTGCGCACTGAAGTTCAGCGAATCACCGCCGCGGGCGTAGTACATATAGATGTGGCCGCCATCCAGAAACAAAGCCTTACGCTTTTCTGTGTAACCGAGCGAGGCATGACTGCCTTTTTCCGCGAAGTAATAGGCTTCAGTCTCGATGATTCGCGCACTCAGCCACAGATCACCGACGCGATGGCGGATGACTTTGCCGAGCAGCGCCTGCGCCAGAACCTGGGCGTCGCGGTCGAAAAAACTGTCCGGCAGGCCCACGGGCAGGCGCGCGGACTCGGGGCAAAGGGGCACGTTGGTCATGATGGGCAAGGTTTATCCAGGCTCAAGAGGTCGTGATGATAACAACGCTGAGCTTAATTACGTCTGAACGCCGGCCAAACGCAGCTCATTTCGACCATCCGCCCGTCACCGCTGTTAGTCCCGGGACGCGGCAGCTATAATCTGCCGCTTTCCTCTTTGCCAAGACCCCAGCAGACCATGACTGAGTCCGTTCTTGACTACATGACCCGATTGGGTCGCGCCGCCCGCGCTGCCTCCAAGGTCATCGGTCGCGCCAGCACCGCGCAGAAAAACCGCGCTTTGCAGGCTGCCGCCAATGCTCTGGATGCTGCACGCGCCGAGCTGGCCGCAGCCAATGAGCTGGATCTGGCTGCCGGTCGCGCCAGCGGTCTGGAGCCGGCGCTGCTGGAGCGTCTGGAACTGACCCCGGCACGCATCGACGGCATGATCATCGGCTTGCGTCAGGTTGCTGCACTGGCGGATCCGGTCGGCGCGATTCGCGACATGAGCTTCCGTCCGTCGGGCATTCAGGTCGGCAAGATGCGCGTGCCGCTGGGCGTGATCGGGATCATCTACGAATCCCGTCCGAACGTGACCATCGATGCCGCCAGCCTGTGCCTGAAGTCCGGCAACGCGACCATCCTGCGCGGTGGCTCCGAGGCAATTCATTCCAATCGCGCGATTGCCGCGTGCATCCAGCGCGGTCTGGCCGAAGCCGAACTGCCCGCCGCTGTGGTGCAAGTGGTCGAAACCACTGACCGCGCCGCCGTCGGCGCGATGATCAGCATGCCTGAGTACGTCGACGTCATCGTGCCCCGTGGCGGTCGTGGCCTGATCGAACGCATCAGCCGCGATGCCCGCGTACCGGTGATCAAGCATCTGGACGGCATCTGCCACGTTTACGTCAGCGAACACGCCGATCTGGCCAAAGCCCAGCGCATCGCTTTCAACGCCAAGACTTACCGTTATGGTATCTGCGGCGCGATGGAGACCCTGCTGGTCGATCAGGCTGTTGCCAGGGATTTCCTGCCGTCGATGGCCGCGCAGTTCCGCGAAAAAGGCGTTGAACTGCGCGGTTGCGAGCGCACCCGGGCGATCATCGAAGCGGTCGCGGCCAGCGAAGACGACTGGCACACCGAGTACTTGGCGCCGATTCTGTCGATCCGCGTGGTCGACGGTCTGGAGCAGGCGATCGAACACATCAACCATTACGGCTCCCATCACACCGACTCGATCGTCAGCGAAAACCTCGCTGACACTCGCCGGTTCGTGGCGGAAGTCGACTCGGCCTCGGTGATGATCAACACGCCGACCTGCTTTGCCGATGGATTTGAATACGGATTGGGTGCCGAGATCGGCATTTCTACTGATAAGCTGCACGCCCGCGGCCCGGTCGGGCTCGAGGGACTGACCTGCGAGAAGTACATCGTGGTCGGTGATGGCCAGTTGCGCGGCCAGGCGACGGTCTGACTTGACCGACCTCGACCTGACAGCGCCGCACACCGGCAGCGAGTCGCGCCCGCAACGCATTGGCCTGCTGGGCGGTACGTTCGACCCGGTGCACATCGGCCATTTGCGTGGCGCGCTGGAAGTCGTCGAAGCGCTGGCGCTGGACGAGTTGCGCCTGATGCCGAACGCGCGGCCGCCACATCGCGGGACGCCGCAGGTGTCGGCGCAGGACCGGCTGGCGATGGTCGAGTGCGCGGTGGCCGGATTGCCGCCGCTGGTGGTGGACGCCCGCGAATTGCAGCGGGACAAACCGTCCTGGACCATCGATACCCTGGAGTCGCTGCGCGCAGAGATGCCCGCCGAGACCCAGGTTTTTCTGCTTTTGGGCTGGGACGCATTTTGCGGCCTGCCCACTTGGCACCGCTGGGAAGAGTTGCTCCAGCATTGCCACATCCTGGTGCTACAGCGCCCGGACGCCGACAGCGAACCGCCGGATGCCTTGCGCAACCTGCTGGCAGCGCGTTCGGTGAGCGACCCGCTGGCCCTGAAAGGGCCGAGCGGACAGATTGCATTCGTCTGGCAGACACCGCTCGCGGTTTCCGCCACCCAGATCCGTCAACTGCTGGCCAGCGGTAAGTCGGTACGTTTCCTGGTGCCCGACGCGGTCCTGGCCTACATCGATGCGCACGGTCTGTACCGTGCGTCGAACTGAACAAGGCGCGCTTCACCGATACGGATCACCGTATCCCCAAGCCGCCGAATACATGAGCAAAACGAGTTACATATGACTGATAAAGATCTACCGAAAGTAAAGCGCAAAGGCACGTTCAAGAGCGCACCACTGCCGGAAGCCGTCAACACCAACGAGCCGCTCAAGGGCGACGAACTGGTCAAGATTGCCGTCGCTGCGCTGGAAGACGTCAAGGCCCAGGACATCCAGATCATCGATGTGCGCGACAAGCAGAGCATCACTGACTACATGATCATCGCCACCGGTACCTCCAATCGCCAGATCAACGCGATGCTGGACAAGGTCCGCGAGGAAGTGAAAAAGCAGGGCGCCAAGCCTCTGGGCGAAGAAGGCAAGGGCGATAGCGACTGGGTTCTGCTCGACCTCGATCTGGTGATCGTGCACATGATGACTGCCTCGGCGCGTCAGTTCTACGACCTGGAGCGCCTGTGGGCCGGTGCCGAGCAAAGCCGTGCGGCCGATGCCAAGCACCACAGCCCGGAAAACACCCACGAGCATTTCACCAAGCTCAACAAAGACCAGTTCTAAGGGATCGCTGTGCGACTGCGCCTGATCGCCGTCGGTTCACGCATGCCCAAGTGGGTGGAAGAAGGCTGGCATGAATATGCCAAGCGTCTTCCGTCCGAGCTGGCGCTGGAACTGGTGGAAATTCCGCTCAATACCCGTGGCAAGAATGCCGACGTGGCCCGTTTCATCCGCCAGGAAGGCGAAGCCATGCTGGCCAAGGTCGGGCACAACGAGCGGATCGTCACGCTGGAGGTTCACGGCAAGCCGTGGAGCACCGAGCAACTGGCGGTCGAACTCGATCGCTGGCGCCTGGATTCGCGCACGGTCAACTTCATGGTCGGCGGCCCGGAAGGGCTGGCACCGGAAGTCTGTGCCCGCGCTGACCAGCGCTGGTCATTGTCGCCGCTGACCTTGCCGCACCCACTGGTGCGGATCCTGATCGGCGAACAGTTGTACCGTGCCTGGACCGTGTTGTCCGGCCACCCTTACCACAAGTAAGCCTGCCCTCATGTCTCAGCCGATCCGCATCAAGGACCACGAAAAGGACGCCCGTCTGGTGCGCAGCCGTGTCGTGTTCGGTGCGATCGTGATCGTGGCGCTGATCTGTGTGCTGATCGCGCGTCTGTATTACCTGCAGGTGATCCAGTACGAGTACCACTCGACCCTGTCGGAAAACAACCGCGTCCATGTGCAGCCGATTCCGCCGACGCGCGGGCTGATTTTCGACCGCAATGGCGTAGTCGTGGCCGACAACCGGCCGAGCTTCAGCCTGAGCATGACCCGCGAGCGCTCCGGCGATTGGCAACAGGTGCTCGACGTCATCGTCGAGGTGCTGGAGCTGACGCCCGAGGACCGGGTGATCTTCGAAAAGCGCATGCGGCAGGGGCGTCGGCCGTTCGAGCCGGTGCCGATCCTGTTCGAGCTGACCGAAGAGCAGATCGCCCGGATCGCGGTGAACCAGTTCCGCCTGCCCGGGGTGGAAGTGGTCGCGCAACTGGTCCGGCATTACCCGCAGGGCGCGCACTTTGCGCACTCGGTGGGCTACATGGGGCGGATCAACGAGAAAGAGCTGAAATCGCTGGATCCGGTCAACTACAGCGGCACCCACCACATCGGCAAGACCGGCATCGAGCGGTTCTACGAGCCGGAATTGCACGGTCAGGTCGGTTACGAGGAAGTCGAGACCAACGCCCGTGGCCGCGTGTTGCGGGTGCTCAAGCGCACCGATCCGATTCCCGGCAAGGACATCGTCCTGAGCCTCGACATCAAGTTGCAGGAAGCCGCCGAGGCCGCGCTGGGCGGGCGCCGTGGTGCGGTGGTGGCGCTCGATCCGAAGACCGGCGAAGTGCTGGCGATGGTCAGTCAGCCGAGTTTCGACCCGAACCTGTTCGTCACCGGCATCAGCTTCAAGGCCTATGCCGAGTTGCGTGATTCCATCGACCGGCCGTTGTTCAACCGCGTGCTGCGCGGTCTGTACCCGCCGGGCTCGACGATCAAACCGGCGGTAGCGATTGCCGGTCTTGACGCTGGCGTGGTCACGGCTTCGAGCCGGGTGTTCGACCCGGGCTATTACATGCTGCCCAACTACGACCACAAGTATCGCAACTGGAACCGTACCGGTGACGGCTTCGTCGACCTCGACACGGCGATCATGCGTTCCAACGACACCTACTTCTATGACCTGGCGCACAAGCTCGGCATCGATCGGCTGTCGACCTATATGAACAAGTTCGGCATCGGCCAGAAGGTCTCGCTGGACATGTTCGAAGAATCCCCGGGCCTAATGCCATCGCGCGAATGGAAACGCGCAACGCGCAAGCAGGCGTGGTTCCCCGGCGAAACCCTGATTCTCGGGATCGGCCAGGGCTACATGCAGTCGACGCCGCTGCAATTGGCCCAGGCCACGGCGCTGGTGGCCAACAAAGGCATCTGGAACCGTCCGCACCTGGCCAAGTCCCTCGACGGGGTGAAGCCGGTGGATGAAAACCCGATGCCGAACATCGTCCTGCGCGACCCGTCCGACTGGAACAAGGTCAACCACGGCATGCAGCAGGTGATGCACGGTGCCCGTGGCACCGCGCGCAAAGCGGCGATCGGCGCGCAATACCGCATCGCCGGCAAGTCCGGTACCGCGCAGGTGGTGGCGATCAAGCAGGGCGAGAAATACGACCGCTCCAAGGTCCAGGAACGCCACCGCGACCACGCCTTGTTCGTCGGCTTCGCCCCGGCCGATGATCCGAAAATCGTCGTGTCGGTGATGGTCGAGAACGGTGAGTCCGGTTCCGGCGTTGCCGCGCCGGTGGTGCGCCAGGTCATGGACGCCTGGTTGCTCGACCAGGACGGCCACCTGAAAGCCGAGTACGCCAGCCCTATCACTGCGGAGGCCCCGGCCCGTGATGAATAACTTCGATCGCATGCTCTCCAGCGAGGATGTGATGCGTCGCCGCGCGACGTTGCTGCAAAGACTGCATATCGATGGCCCGCTGTTGATCCTGTTGCTGATTCTCGCCGCCGGCAGCCTGTTCGTGCTGTATTCGGCCAGCGGCAAGAGCTGGGACCTGCTCGGCAAGCAGGCCACATCCTTCGGCATCGGCCTGGTGGCGATGATTGTCATCGCCCAGTTCGAGCCGCGTTTCATGGCCCGCTGGGTGCCGCTCGGTTACGTGATCGGCGTGATATTGCTGATCGTCGTCGACATCATGGGCCACAACGCCATGGGCGCCACGCGCTGGATCAACATCCCCGGGGTGATCCGCTTCCAGCCCTCGGAATTCATGAAGATCCTGATGCCGGCGACCATCGCCTGGTATCTGTCCAAACGCACCTTGCCGCCGCAGCTCAAGCACGTCGGTATCAGCCTGATGCTGATTGGCGTGCCGTTCATTCTGATCGTGCGCCAGCCCGATCTCGGTACCTCGCTGCTGATTCTCGCCGGTGGCGCCTTCGTCCTGTTCATGGGCGGCCTGCGCTGGCGCTGGATTCTCAGCGTGCTGGCGGCGGCGGTGCCGGTATCGGTGGCGATGTGGTTCTTCGTCATGCACGACTATCAGAAGCAACGGGTCCTGACTTTCCTCGACCCGGAAAGCGATCCGCTCGGCACCGGCTGGAACATCATCCAGTCCAAAGCCGCGATCGGTTCCGGTGGCGTATTCGGCAAAGGCTGGCTGCTCGGCACCCAGTCACACTTGGACTTTCTTCCGGAAAGCCACACCGACTTCATCATTGCCGTGCTTGGCGAAGAGTTCGGTCTGGTGGGGATTTGCGCGCTGCTGCTGATCTATCTGTTGTTGATCGGTCGCGGGCTGGTGATCACCGCCCAGGCGCAAACGCTGTTCGGCAAATTGCTCGCCGGCGCGTTGACCATGACTTTTTTTGTTTACGTTTTCGTCAACATCGGTATGGTCAGTGGCCTGTTGCCGGTCGTGGGGGTGCCGTTGCCGTTCATTAGCTACGGAGGAACTTCGCTGGTGACGCTGCTGTCAGCGTTTGGGGTTTTGATGTCGATCCATACCCATCGCAAGTGGATCGCACAGGTTTGAATAAGGTGAAGAGTGCAATGCAAGTAATGCGTGGCTGGGCGACTCGATGCGCGCCGCTGGTTGGCCTGATGGGCCTGCTGGGGAGCGTGCAGGAAGCGCTGGCCGGCGACTATGAAGGCTCGCCGCAGGTGGCCGAATTCGTCGGCGAAATGACCCGCGACTACGGTTTCGCCGGTGAACAACTGATGGGTGTGTTCCGCGAGGCGCAACGCAAGCAGTCGATTCTCGACGCCATCTCCAAACCCGCCGAGCGGGTCAAGCAGTGGAATGAATATCGCCCGATGTTCATCACTGACGCGCGCATCGCCCGGGGTGTCGACTTCTGGCGTCAGCACGAGGCGACCCTGGCCCGTGCCGAGCAGGAATACGGAGTGCCGGCACAAGTGATCGTGTCGATCATCGGCGTCGAGACCTTTTTCGGACGTAATACCGGTAATTTCCGCGTGATCGATGCTTTATCGACCCTCGGCTTCGACTATCCTCCCCGTGCCGAATTTTTCCGTAAGGAATTGCGTGAGTTCCTCCTGCTGGCCCGTGAAGAGCAGGTCGACCCGCTGACCCTGAAAGGCTCGTACGCCGGGGCCATGGGCCTGCCGCAGTTCATGCCGAGCAGCTTTCGCGCCTACGCGGTGGATTTCGACGGTGATGGCCACATCAACATCTGGAACAACCCGGACGATGCCATTGGCAGCGTCGCCAGTTACTTCAAGCGTCATGGCTGGGTTGCCGGTGAGCCGGTGGTCAGCCGCGCCGATGTGCGCGGCGAGCAGGCCGATGAAGGCCTGACCACCGGTATCGAACCGGTGAAAACGGTCGCAGAGTTGCGGGCGCTGGGCTGGTCAAGTCATGATGCGCTGCGCGATGATATGCCGGTTACCGCATTTCGCCTCGAAGGCGACAACGGCCCTGAATACTGGATGGGCCTGCAGAATTTCTACGCGATCACGCGTTATAACCGCAGCGTGATGTACGCCATGGCCGTACATCAACTGTCTGAACAGCTGGTACAAGCACGGGGCGTCAAGTAATGCAGGCATTGCCTAACAATAAACCCCTGAAGCTGGTGGCTTTCGCTGCGTTGGCAGTCCTGGTCGCCAGTTGCACGACCAGCCGCACGCCGACGCAGAAAACCCCGTCCACTGCTGTCCGCGCCCAACCGGGCCTGGACATCAACCGCGCGCACAAAGACGGCGCGCCGTGGTGGGATGTCGATGTTTCGCGCATCCCTGATGCGACACCGACCCTGCACACCGGCCCGTACAAGGCCAATCCCTACACCGTGCTGGGCAAGACCTATTTTCCGTTGCAGGAATCCAAGACCTACGTGGCTTCGGGCACGGCGTCCTGGTACGGCACCAAGTTTCATGGCCAGAACACCGCCAACGGCGAAGTGTATGACCTGTACGGCATGAGTGCCGCGCACAAGACCTTGCCGCTGCCAAGTTACGTTCGGGTGACCAACCTGGACAACAACAAGACGGTGATCCTGCGCGTCAACGACCGTGGGCCGTTCTATTCCGATCGAATCATTGACTTGTCCTACGCAGCGGCGAAGAAGCTCGGCTATGCCGAAACCGGCACCGCGCGGGTCAAGGTCGAAGGCATCGATCCGCAGCAGTGGTGGGCGGCCAAGGGCCGTCCGGCGCCGCTGATGCTCAACGAGCCGCAAGTGGCGCAGAATAGCGCGCCAGTGATTACGGCGTCGGCCGGCACCGTCGAGCAATGGACGCCGCCGCCGCAGCAACACGCCGCGGCCGTGGTGCCCGTGCAGATCGATGCAAAAAAAAACGCTTCTGCACCAGCGTCTGGCCAGTATCTGCAGGTGGGCGCGTTCGCCAACCCGGACGCTGCCGAGCTGCTGAGGTCGAAGCTCAGCGGGATGGTGAGCGCGCCGGTGTTCATCAGCTCGATCGTGCGCAATCAGCAGACCCTGCACCGGGTACGCCTGGGGCCGATCGGCTCGCCGGGTGAGATCGCCCAGGTGCAGAACAGTGTGCGGCTGGCCAATCTGGGTTCGCCCAGCGTGGTCACCGAGTAACACGTAGACCTTGATTGACGGTTCACTTGCGGTATTCGGGGGGTGAACCAGGTTGTTGGCTCGTCGAAGAACAAAAGCCCGGCAAGGGTGACTGGAGTGAGCAACTGAACACGCGATGGCCCGTTAGAAGGCTGTCTGAATAAGTTTTGCCTTCGGGCAAGTTTCCATTAGCGATTTCGAGAGACGGATGAACATCACCACCTTTGCCAAACGCCTGTGTCTGCTAGTCCCGCTGCTCCTCTCGCCAGCCGCCTTCGCGGCCGAGATGATGCCGTCGCCACCACAACTGGCCGCCAAGGCCTATGTTCTGATGGACGCCAGCAGCGGCAACGTGCTGGTCGAAAACAACGGCGACCAGCGTCTGCCACCGGCCAGCCTGACCAAGCTGATGACCGCGTACATCGCGACCCTGGAAATCCGTCGCGGCCAGATCGGTGAAAACGATCCGGTGACCGTCAGCGAAAACGCCTGGCGCACCGGCGGTTCGCGGATGTTCATCAAGGTCGGTTCGCAGGTGACTGTCAGCGACCTGCTGCACGGCATCATCATCCAGTCCGGTAACGACGCCAGCGTCGCCCTGGCCGAGCACATCGCCGGCAGCGAAGACGCCTTCGCCGATCTGATGAACAAGACCGTCACCGAACTGGGCATGACCAATACCCACTTCATGAACCCGACCGGTCTGCCAAACCCTGAGCACTACTCGTCGGCGCACGACATGGCGATTCTGGCCCGTGCGATCATCCACGAAGACCCGGCTCACTATGCGATCTACTCGCAGAAAGAGTTCTTCTGGAACGGCATCAAGCAGCCTAACCGCAACCTGCTGCTGTGGCGCGACAAGACCGTTGACGGTCTGAAAACCGGCCACACTGATGAAGCCGGCTACTGCATGGTGTCCTCGGCGGTACGTGACGGCCAGCGTCTGATCGCCGTGGTGTTCGGCACCAACAGCGAAGTGGCCCGCGCCGCTGAAACCCAGAAGCTGCTGACCTACGGTTTCCGCTTCTTCGAAACCCAGACCTTCTATCAGAAGGGCACCGAACTGGCGCAGGCGCCGGTATGGAAAGGCACCACCAGCCAGGTCAAGGCCGGCCTGGCGCAAGACCTGACCATGACTCTGCCAAAAGGCCAGCTGAAGAAGCTCGCTGCCAGCATGACCATGAACCCGCAACTGGTTGCGCCAATCGCCAAGGGCGACGTGATCGGTAAAGTCGAAGTCAAACTGGAAGACAAGGTGGTGCACAGCGCCGACCTGATCGCTCTGGACGGCGTCGAGGAGGGTGGTATCTTCCGCCGCATGTGGGATAGCATCCGTCTATTCTTCTACGGCTTGTTCAACTGATTTTGTGTTGACCTGCATGGCCCCGCCCCGATCCGGTGCGGGGCCATGTGCGTTACCACGGCTTGCGCTATAGAGGCCGTTACGCCATGACCGATACCGAAGTACAGGCGCCAAAGATCGAATTTCCCCAGACTGATTATCCGATCAAGGTGATCAGCGATACGGGCGTAGGCCGCAAAGACCAGATCATCGAGATCGTCAAGAAACACGCGACCATCAATGACGAGCGCATCGACGAGCGTCAGAGCAGCACCGGTAAGTACACCACCATCCAGCTGCACATCGTCGCCACCGATCAGGATCAGCTGTACAACATCAACAGCGAACTGCGGGCGACCGGCTTCGTGCACATGGTGTTGTGATGCACGGCACGCTGGGCTTTCGCGAGCTGGGCCAGATGGCTTACGAGCCGGTCTGGCATGCCATGCAACGCTTTACCAACGAACGCGGCAATACTGCCGCCGACGAAATCTGGCTCGTCGAACACCCGCCGGTGTTCACCCAGGGCCAGGCCGGCAAGGCTGAACACCTGTTGCTGCCGGGAGATATTCCGGTGGTGCAGGTCGATCGTGGCGGTCAAGTGACTTATCATGGCCCCGGGCAACTGGTGGCTTATCTGTTACTGGATGTACGCAAGCTGGGTTTCGGCGTGCGTGATCTGGTCAGCCGCATGGAAGCCTGCCTGATCGAACTGCTGGCCAGCTACGGCGTCACCGCCTCCGCCAAGCCAGATGCTCCCGGCGTGTACGTCGATGGAGCGAAAATCGCTTCTCTGGGTTTGCGCATTCGCCACGGTTGTTCCTTTCATGGCCTGGCCCTGAACGTGGATATGAACCTGGAACCGTTTCGACGGATTAATCCCTGCGGCTACGCCGGGCTGGCCATGACCCAGCTGAGCGATCACGCAGGATCGATTGAATTTGCCGAGGTAAGTGCCCGGCTGCGCGCGCAGCTCGTCAAACACCTCGACTATGCTGAGCAGACGACCCTCACGGGCGGAATCGACTGATATGACTACTGATGCAGTGCAAACCATGATCCCGACGCTCGACGTGACCGAGCGCCCGGCCCCGCGTCCCAAGGTTGAAGCCGGCGTCAAGCTGCGCGGCGCCGAGAAGGTTGCACGCATCCCGGTCAAGATCATCCCGACCACCGAACTGCCGAAGAAACCCGACTGGATCCGCGTGCGCATCCCGGTTTCGCCGGAAGTCGACCGCATCAAGAGCCTGCTGCGCAAGCACAAGCTGCACAGTGTCTGCGAAGAAGCCTCCTGCCCGAACCTCGGCGAATGCTTCTCCGGCGGCACCGCAACCTTCATGATCATGGGCGACATCTGCACTCGTCGCTGCCCGTTCTGCGACGTTGGCCACGGTCGTCCGAAGCCTTTGGACGTCAACGAGCCGGAAAGCCTGGCCATCGCCATCGCCGACCTCAAGCTCAAATACGTGGTGATCACGTCGGTTGACCGTGACGACCTGCGTGACGGCGGTGCACAACACTTTGCCGACTGCATCCGCGAAATCCGCAAACTGTCGCCAAACGTGCAGCTCGAGACCCTGGTCCCGGACTACCGTGGCCGCATGGACATCGCCCTGGAAATCACCGCCGCCGAGCCGCCGGATGTGTTCAACCACAACCTGGAAACCGTGCCGCGCCTGTACAAGGCTGCGCGTCCGGGCTCGGATTACCAGTGGTCGCTGACCCTGCTGCAACGCTTCAAGCAGATGATGCCGCACATTCCGACCAAGTCCGGCCTGATGCTGGGTCTGGGCGAGACCGACGAGGAAGTCATCGAAGTCATGAAGCGCATGCGCGAACACGACATCGACATGCTGACCCTCGGTCAATACCTGCAACCGTCGCGCAGCCACTTGCCGGTGCAGCGTTTCGTGCACCCGGACACCTTCGCCTGGTTCGCCGAAGAAGGTTACAAGATGGGCTTCAAGAACGTCGCTTCGGGCCCGCTGGTACGTTCCTCGTACCACGCCGACGAGCAGGCGAAGCTGGTCAAGGCCGAGCTGCTGGGTTCCTGATTCACTGCTGATGTAAAAATGCCCGCCGAGGACGGTTCCTCGGCGGGCATTTTTTTGCCTGAGACAAGGGGCTTTTGTTTGTCTCATCAGCTGACTACTGTGTGTGCATGACTTTACCGCTGGAGCCCAAGGATGACCGTTCGACCGAGCCACACCCTGATTGCCCACCGACCCGTACCGGCGCTGCCCTCCGAAGGGACGATTGGCGTCATCGCGCCTGCCGGCCCCGGCGCCCTCGACACTGAAAAAGCGCTGCAATGGATGCGCGCGCGCGGCTATGGGCTGAAGGTGTTTCCGGGTGTCTATGAGAAGGACGGCTATCTGGCCGGCAGTGACGACGTACGCCTGCGCGATCTGCACGCGGCGTTCGCTGACCCCGAAGTCGACGCGATCATTTGCCTGCGCGGCGGCTACGGCACGCCGCGTCTGCTGGACCGAATCGATTACGACCTGCTCAGCCGGCATGCCAAGCCGTTTGTCGGCTATAGCGACATCACCGCGCTGCACCTGGCCATCAGTCGCTACGCCGGGTTTGTGATCTTTCACGGCCCGCTGCTCAATGCCGACCTGCTCGGCGACAAGGAGCCGCCGACCGTCACGTCATTCTTCGCCATGCTGCGCGGGCAAATGAAGTCAGGGAGTGTACTGAGCCATCCGGCGGCTTATCCGTTATCAACCGTCGAACCGGGCATCGCCCACGGACGCCTGCTTGGCGGCAATCTGGCGATGATTGCTGCAACCCTCGGCACGCCCTACGAGATTGATGTCGAAGGCGCAGTTCTGTTCATCGAGGACATCAACGAGCCGCTGTATCGCATTGATCGGCTGCTGACCCAGATGCGTCTGGCCGGCAAGCTGGCCCGACTGCGCGGTGTGCTGGTCGGTGATATCGCCGGGGTGGAGGTCGACGCGCTGAATCGGCTACTCAAGCAAACCTTTGAGCCGTTGCGGATTCCGGTGCTGTCGGGTTGGCGCAGTGGCCATTGCGACCCGAACCTGACACTGCCGTTGGGCGCGCTGGTGCGCCTGGATGCGGGGAAGCAGGAGTTGCTGCTGGAGCAGGATGTGGTGATCAAAGTCTAGAAATTGGTCGCCTGACATTCAGTCATCGCGGGCAAGCCCGCTCCCACAGGTTATGAGTCGGCTACACAATTGTGTTTCAACCA